>JBMOHX010000439.1:0-3246 GCA_049317625.1 Phycisphaerales bacterium | reverse complement strand
TGAGCAGAAAGTTCATCGAATATTGTTTGCCGCTGGTGGGCGAGTTGCCGGGGTTCGAGAGGTTGTAAGGACCTCTTGATGTGAACCCCATGTGGATAACCCCGTCGCGGGTTGCAGCGCGATTGTGATGTTGGTTGAATGTGCCGGACACTGCGAGGATCCGTCCCATGGCGAAGAAGAAGTCCAAGAGAGCCCCCGAGAGCAAAGCGACCAAGTCCGGCAAGAGGAAGGCAAACAGCGACCGGCCGTTGCGGATCATGTGCGAAAGGACCTCGTGCAAGTGCAAGTGCAACGGGAAGGACGGGTTCATCTACGACTGCAAGGGCCTTGGGCTGTTGTGCCTGCCCGTCAACGAGCCAAAGGTGAAGGCCACGATCAGCCGGCCTGTCGGGGCCTGCACGGTCGACTCCTGCGACGACACTGAAGGTCTTGAGTACCGGATGATCGTCAACAAGAAGCACATCATTGGCAGCACCCGCGCACGCTGTCTCGACGCGGGCTGTGCCGACCCCGACTGCGGCGGGGAGGCCGCGCGCGGGGGTGCCGGTTCCCCCGCGAGGATCGTGTGTGTGAATACCGGCGTCGCTTGCAAGGATGACGGGGTTCCCGGTTCATACTGGAAGTGCGGCGACAAGCTCGTCTGCGTCCCAAAGACGGAGCGGATGGCCACAAAGGTCGAGTTCGGCCAGAGCATCAAGGTCGATGCCACCGAGGCCACGATAACCTTCATCGACGCGGACGGTTCGATCTCGACCCAAGTCACGCACGCGCTCGGCGACGGCTTGGTTCGCCAGCCGCTGAGCGTCTTGACGCCGACGGGCCCCAGGATCAACTGCCGACCGACGACGACCAAGTGCAAGTGCAACGGCAAGGACGGCTATATCTATGACTGCGGCCACAGCGGCTACAAGTGCATCCCCACGGCCGAGGATCCGCCCAAGGCGAAGACCATCGTCAAGGTGATGGAGCTGAACTCCACCTGCTTGCGGACCTCGTGCGACAAATCCGGGTACCCACAGGCGTACTACCTCGTGGACGGATGGGACATTGTCATCGGCAGCGACCGGCCAGCGCCATCCGCCGGAACGCCGCGGGGCGGGGAGAAGGCATCGAAGTCCAAGCCCCGTCAGCGAAAGTCCTGACGTGTCGCTCGGCTCGCGGGACGAAGCCCCTCGCGCACCCCGGTGAGGAGCATGCCACCGGGCTCGGCGGATGGAAGGCACGAACCGATTGAAGGTAACCTACCGCGGAACACGACGGTCTCGACCGGTTCGTCCCAAACCGTCAGCGACTTCTTCGTTGCGAAGATGAGCCGGGGCTGCGTGCCGCTGTGCCACCAGAGTCCGGCGAGCTCGTCGGCGGCGAGGACGTCTTCCGCCCCGATGATCGGGCGGACGCTCAGAGAACCAAGATCGATGAGGGTCAGCTCTCCGGCGGCGGAGCCCACCGCACACCTCGCGCCGTCGGGGCTGAGCGCCAGCAGCTCCGGCGAGCCCGACACCGGCACGAGTTGAGCGGTCCCGCTCGCCACGACGCCAACGGCGACGCCTCCCTCCAACGCGGCGATCACGCGATCGCCCGCTGGGGAGAACGCGATCCCGACCAGCCTGGCCGCCGTCGCTGGCAACTTCGACACCGGCCACTCGCCGAGCTTGCGCCACACTCCGTCGCCCATGTCGCGTAGGTGCAAAGAAGCCAGCGTGTCGCCCGCGACGATAACCGCGAGCTGCCGCCCATCACCTGAAACGGCCACACCCACGCGCGAGGCGATCGTGGTCGTCATCGCGGCGTCGGGGGGAAGCGGAAGCGCAGCGCTTGGGGTTCCTTTGCCGACAGCTCGCCACTCGATTGTGATGGCTTGACCGGGCTCACGCCGCGCGATCCAAAGATCCTGGCTGTGATGGAAGAACGCGGGGGGGCCCGCCGCGCCCGGGATCGCCGCGATCTTCTCGAGCGTCTGGGCCCTCAGTATCGAGACGGGGACTCGGCCTGTCTCATCGTCTTCTTCGACTGCCGCGATCAGGGCGCGATCGGGCGAAGCGATTAGCGTCGCGTGCGCGAGCCTTGGGTCTGAGTACGTCGGGGGGGGCAAAGCGATCACGAACATGCGGTTGTCGCGCGAGGCACTGGTTGAAACCCAGAAACGGTTGGTGCCCGGCAATGGACCCGCACCGACGACGCGGTCATTAAAGCGGTAGGTCAGGCGAGCTCGCGAGGGGGATGTCTGGACGAGCTCCACTTCCGAGCCGCGGCCGAGCAGGACTCGCTCCGCGTCGACAAACGCGGCGACCGAGGCCGACGGCGCGACCGACCAGACCCTGGTCTGGGCGGGCAGATCCCAGAGCTCGGTCACGCGCGAACCGCGCACGAGCGCGAAGCGACCGGCGGGATCGAGCGTCAGGCCAAGGCCGGCTTCGGCGCAGGAGCCGGGCAGCATGCACCCCGCGGGCTCGCCGGTCGCCGCGGTGTATCTGGAGAGCTTGGTGTCGGCGACGATGAGCATCGCTGAGTCTGCGGTGAAGGCGAAAGCACCCGCCGGAGGAAGAGTTGCGACCCGCGTGCCGGTGGCGGCGTCGAAGATCGCCGCCGATCCGTTTCGCCTGGCGATGCAGACCCGCGTGAGATCGGCGCTGACAGCACCAACGACCGACCCGGTTCCCGAAGGGGCGTCGAACACCCGGAGGAGGGCACCGTCCTCGCTTCTGGCGAGGACGCATCGGCCGGGGGACTGAGCCGGCGTTGCGAGGAGCGCACGGCAATCCGGGGTCCACGCGATGGCGATGCAGATCTCGTCGTCGAGCTTCACGTAGGGGAGCGGTGTCTCGTGCTCGACCTCTCCGTTGAGGGCGGAGTTGCGGAACATGCCGATCGTGAGGAAGGCTGCCTCCGCATTCGCGATCGCCAGGACCGGATCCTCCGTGCGCAGCCCGTTCTCCTCCGCGGGTAGTTGGAGCTTGAGATAGTCGTACTCCCAGGAACGCAGCGAGCCAGGTGCCTGAGCGAGGGAATCTGCGGCCCGCCCAAACTCCTGCCGGTCGATCGCTCCCTCGGCGGCGAGGAGCGTCGCGCGATAACCCCTCCAATCCGACTCTGCTTTCTCCACTGCGATCTGCGTCCTTGCCGCCTCCGCGCGGAAAGCCTGCCAACTGGTCCCGACAACACCACCGACCAGACTCAGGAGGATCACCGCGGCCACCGCCACCTGCTTCCGGTACAGCCTCGCCACCTTCTTCGTGTGGTACCAGA
>JBMOHX010000438.1:0-3253 GCA_049317625.1 Phycisphaerales bacterium | reverse complement strand
GCCGAGGATCATGAAGTATCCGCCGTTCTCGTCGGGGTAAGTGAAGACGGTGAAGCTGGGCTCGTTCTGGTTGGCGGGCTGGGTGATATAGGAGAGCAGGAACGTGCCGCGGTCGTCGGACTCGTTCTTCACGACGCGGAACGAGACCTCGCGATCCGAGACGCGCTCGGTCACGAGTTCGTGCGAGGGGGAGTAGATGGTGGAGACCGGTACATCGCCCTTGATGAGGCCGGTGATCTTCCATGCGCCGCTGGCAGTGCCGGATTCGGAGCGTGGGATGGCGAAGTCAACGCGGTTGGCGTCGGCGCGGAGCGCCTGCTCGTAGGTGATCGTGAGTTTCTGGCTCTTGCCCGCGGGGATAGGGAACGCGGAGGTCTTGATGGCGTTGCTTCCGGCGTACTCCATGATCGCGGGATCTTTCATGGACCGCACGATGTCCTCGTAGATTCGACGGGCGTCTTCCTTTCGGAGCACCTGCGCCGTCGGCTCGGGGCCTGTGCCATCGTACTGGAGGGCGCGAACCGCAGCGCCGTCCGGCACGGGGAGCAGCACCTCGGCCTCCTGTGGGTAGCTCGCGGGGTTGGTCAGCGTCATCTCGATGGTTGTGGTGCTCACCTGGTTGGCGATCACCACGTGGGCCTTCACTTCGCTCACCGTCACCGCGGCTTGATAGGGTCTGCGCGGCTGAAGGTGTGGGAAGATCACCTGCGTGGGGCGAGGTTCACCGATCTGCGCGACCGACGTTTCGGCGTTCCACAACAGCGTTCCGGCGGCGAGCGAAAGGGAGAGGGCGGTGACTCGGGTCGTGTTCGAACGCTTCATGCGGACCTCCTCGGAGCGGTGAGCGGCTTTCAGACCGGGCGAGACCCCAAAGGGGCTCTCCACACCTTTGTTGTACGATCTCATCGGGTGTGCGCACGTAACCGGTTCGTAACCCGTGAGGCTTCAGGGAGAGAGCAGGGTTGCGGCGGCTTGCTGCTGGCGGGGCAAGCCGCGGAGGTCGATGACCAACCGACCTGTGAAGCCCGCGGTGAAGAGCATGGGCTCGTACGCCTGGGTTTCCAGGCGCCCGGAGCCCGGGAGGCAGCGGCCTACGGCGGAGACGTCGGACAAGCGGGCGGCGAGCGGCGGACCGCCGAGGGTGGAGAGGCCGGCGATGGGGTCGCCGCCGGAGATGAAGATCGCGGCGGGGTCGATGCCCTGGCCGAGCCCGGCGCGGGGCGCGCGGGGCGGCCACGCGTGATCGGCGATTGAAACGCCGTGGTGTTCGGCGGAGAGCGCGAGGCGGGAGAGGACGTCTTCGGGGGTGTCGGCGGGGAGCTGGGTGCTGAGGACCAGGCGGTTGCTGGCGAGGCGGGAGAGGTCGGCGCAGAGTTCGACGGCCTGCAGGACCGCGGTGACGGCGCGGTCGACCTTGGTCGGATCGGTGAAGTGCGCGGGGGGAATGAACAGGTCCAGCCCGGCGCAGTCCATGCCGGCGCGGCGCAGCGTCGCGGCGAGGTCGCGGCGGGCGGAGGGTTCGAGCTCGCGTGGTCGGATGCCCGCGGCGGTCGCGTCCAACTGAACGGCCCTGGCACCGGCCTCGGCGGCCCACACCAAGGCGCGCCTGGGGGAGCCCGACCAGGGATGTTCTTCGCCGGCTTCCAGTCCCGCGAGGGCGAGGGCGCGTTCGAGCTTGGGCAACATGGAAGGAGAGTACGGCTGCCGCGGGGGGCAGGAAGTCGCGGCGAACGTGGCCCGAGCACCTACAGTGGCGCATGGCGAAGCCCTTCCGGATTGGCGAACTGGTCCACCTGTTCTCGCTGTCGGTGTGGTTCGGCTGTTTGGCGATGACGGGTGCGGCGGCGGGGATCCTGTTCCCGACCGTGCGTGACCTGAACCCGACCTCCCCCCTTTACGCCGGTTATCCCGGTGACCACTGGCTGATCATCGCGGGGCATGTCGGAGCGAAGCTCTTCGCGGTATGCGACGGAGTTCAACTGGTGTGCGCAACGCTCGCGCTGCTCACGCTGGGTTTGTCGCTCGCGGCGCTGAAGCGGAACCCCGGAAGCCGCCCGTGGCCGATGCTGGTGCGGTCGCTGGTGCTGTCGGTCGCGGTGGGTCTGGTCGCGTACGAGTTGTTCATCCTGGCGCCGCGGATGCAGAGCTCCATGCAGATGTTCTGGGACAACGCGGCGGCGGGCGATGTCGCGAAGGCCGACAAGTACCGAGAGCTTTTCGATCAGGATCACCCCACCGCGAGCAGCGTGATGGGCGCGACAACTGTGTTCGTGCTGGTGGCGTGGTTCTTCTCGGCGTTCTCGCTCGCGGGTATTGGCGAGCCCGGGTGCGGCGGGAACTGTGCATGCCGCAAGCGTGCCGGGGCTCTCGACGAACCCGCGCTTTCGGGGGCGAGAGGTTGAGCAAGCGGACGACGTCGACGGGCCCGAAGAAGGCCGACCTCGCGCGGGCGGGGCGGCTGCTCGAGGCTCTGCGGGAGCGACACCCCGACGCCCACTGCGAGCTGATTCACGGTTCGCCGCACGAGTTGCTGATCGCGACGATCTTGTCGGCGCAAACGACCGACGTGAACGTGAACAAGGCGACTCCGGCACTCTTCAAGCGGTTCCCGACGCCGGCGGACTACGCGGCATCGAGCCCGGCGGAGATCGAGCCGTACGTCAAGACTCTCGGCTTCTTCAGGAACAAGGCCCGCGCGGTGCACGAGTCGATGAAGGCGGTGTGTGAACGGTTCGGGGGCGAGGTGCCGCGAACGATGGAGGAGCTGCTGACGCTGCGGGGCGTGGCTCGCAAGACGGCAAACGTGGTGCTGGGGAACGCGTTCGCGATCAACGAGGGCGTGGTGGTCGACACGCACGTGGAGCGTCTGTCGAAGAGGTTTGGGCTTGTGCCGAGCGACGCCACGGTTGCGGCGGTGGAGCGGCACCTGATGGAGCAGTTCCCGCGGGAGAGCTGGTGCATGCTCTCGCACCTGCTGATCTTTCAGGGCAGGCGGGCGTGCAAGGCGAGGGGCCGGGGGTGCGCGGACGATCCGATCTGTCGGGAGTTTGGCGGGTGCTGCGAGCTCCGCGGGCTGGCGACTGAGGGAAACGCGGCCGTGAAGAAGGCCAAGTCCCCCACTACGAGAGCCGCGTCCCGCGGGCGGTGAGGCCCGCGGCGGTGGCGTGGCCACGCTCGGACTTGCGTTTGTTTCCCAACGTGCTCGGCGGGAGTCGAACCTGCAACCTTCGGCTTCGGAGGCCGACGCTCTATC
>JBMOHX010000437.1:0-3263 GCA_049317625.1 Phycisphaerales bacterium | reverse complement strand
CGCGGCGTACGGGTTCAGCGTCCGTACACCAACGTTGCCGGTCGAATAGAAAATGCTCGTCCCGTTCGTCGCCCACTGGCCGTGCGCCGATCCCGCCAAAGCCGCAAGAGCCAATCCCGCCGTTGCCATGCCAGACCTGTTCATCAAGCACCGTCCTTCTGTCTTCGCCCTTCGGTGTCCGGTGGGGCACGCGCCTGCCGCGATCTCCCGGTAAGGGGCTATCCAATCACATCCACGGATTCCGCCACGCCAGCGCAAAGCAATCTGTCGAGAAACCGCGGCGGTCCGAGAATGTCCGCCCGCGGAACCCCGCGGTCCACACCGCGCCCAGGCGTACACTCGCCCCGAACCGTTGGAGCCTCTCATGCTCACCGAACCCATTGTCACCCTCTCCGAATCCTCCATCATCGCGGCAGTCCGCCTCACCATCCCCCGTGCCGCCATCCAAAGCGAAATGGGCCCCGCGATCAACGAAGTCCTTGCCACCCTCTCCGCGCAAGGCCTCCGCCCCTGCGGCCCCCTCATCTCCCACCACCTCACACTCTCCTCAACCACCTTCGACTTCGAAGTCGGCTTCCCCATCGACGGCCAACTCAAACCCACCGGTCGCGTCTTCCAAGCCTCAATCCCCGAATCCAAAGTCCTCCGCGCCATCTACCAAGGCCCCTACGAAGGCCTCTTCAACGCCTGGAGCGAGTTCAGCGCCAAAGTGAAAGCAACCGGCCGCAAGGTCCGCCCCGACATCTGGGAACGCTACCTCCTCGGCCCCGAATCCGGCCCCGACGCCTCCAAGTACATCACCGAACTCAACGTCCCCCTCGCCTGAACCCCGCCGCGCATGAAAAAGCCCCGCCGTGAAGCGGGGCTTGTGTTCACTCACGCATCCTTCGCTCAACGCCGACGCCGCGCCACCAGCCCCGCGCCCGCGAGCACGAGCAGCCCCGCGCCCGGCGCCGGGATGATGTTCACCTTGTACGCCAGGAACATCGTGTCGTTGTCGATCGAATCCGAGTACGGCACCGACTGCCCATCCGAGGTCAGCATCAAGCCGTTCTGCGTCACGAAGTCATTGTCGTTCGCGAGGAAGAGGAAGTAGTCCGTCGGATCCACCGTCGCCAAATCCGGCAGCAGGCTCATCCCTTCCCACTTCTCCGACAGCGTGTTCATGTCCCCATCCAGCGCCCCCGCGCCCAGCGTCATGTTGATCCCGAACCGGCTCAGGTCAAACTCGTTCAGCATGTTCAGCATCTCAACCTGGCTCACCGGCGTAATCGACGAGTTCAGCACGCCCCCCGTTGCGATCGGCGTGTACCCGTTCGCGAATGAAGTCCCCACCGGGTTCGTCGCGCCGCTCAGGTCGCCCAGCAGCACGCTCTTGAACGCCGGCGCAACGCCCGTCCCCGGCCCACGCCCGTTCCCGTCACGCGCCAACACCATGAACTGCGTGTTGCTGATCGCAACCACCTCGCTCTGCGCCGCCGTGCGATCCACCGCGCCACCGTCCCCGTTGTTGCGGAACGTCGGCAGCGTCATCACGTAGTGCCCGATGGGCTCCGCCGGAGTCTCCTCCGTCGAAATGTCGTACACCAGCACCCGCGTATTCCGGCGATTCGCCTGGTTCGCGCCCGCGCTGTCCTGCATCGCCGCGCTCTGGTTGATCGCGATCAAGTGCCGTCCATCCGGCGTGAGGCTCAACGCCTCCATCCCCTGGTTGTTCCGCCGACCACGCGCCGGCGCCGCCAGCGAGTTGAAGTCCGGGTTCCCCGCCGCGTTCTGCGGCCGCAGCGCCTGCGGCGGTGCAATCACCCCCGTCAGCACGCCCCCCGCATCAAACTTGAAGATCGAGGACGAATACTCGTCGCTCACGTAGTAGCTCCCGTCCGGCATCCGCACCAGACCCTCCGCATCGAGCGTGATGTTCCCGTTGTTCCGAGGCACCGTCCGCCCAAACGCCGTCCCGAACGCCGCGCCCGGATCAATCCCAACCAGCGGACGCCCGTCCTGCTCCCGCAGCATCGTCAGCCCGCGGTAGTTGAACTGGAGTTGGTTCTGCGCCGACCCGTTCCCCGCCGTCAGCGGATTGAACGTGAAGTCAACCTTCTGAATACGCCCCTGGTAGTTCACGGTGTTCCCCGTCGCCGGGTTGTTCCGCCCGCGATCAGGCAGCGTCTGAAACTGGCCCGAGTATTGCCCCGTCGTCGGGTTGTACCGCCATTCCGAAGCGATCATCGACGACACCGAGCCAAACGTCGACCCCTGCGCATCCAAGAACGCCGGGATCCGCCCCACCCCAACCAACCCGTGATTCACGATCTGCGTCCCGTTCAGGTTCGACCCGATCGGCCCCGCGTTGTTGATCACGTTCCGCGTCTGGAACTGCGCGAACGCGCCCGCCGCCGCGCCACACACCACCACGAGCGCCGCCACACGATTCATGCTCATCTGCTCTCTCCTGAAGAAAAGAATCCCACTCCTCAAACGCCCAGCCTACAGGATCCCACGAGCGCAAGAGTCGCTTGAGCATGAAGCCCGCGCTAACTCGCCGAAACCGCAAGCCCCCCCGCAAGCCCCCTCGCAAAACGGCCCCGACTCGCCCCGCGCCCTAACGTCTCTTCTCATTTCCCAGGAGCCCCCATGCCCACCGCCAACGCCTTCGCCGCCCAATCCGCCACAACTCCCCTCGCCCCCCTCTCCATCACCCGCCGCGACCCCGGCCCCAAAGACGTCCACATCGACATCCTCTTCTGCGGCGTCTGCCACTCCGATCTCCACTTCGCCCGCAACGAATGGGGCTTCTCCGCCTACCCCATCGTCCCCGGCCACGAGATCGTCGGCCGCGTCCTCCGCACCGGCAATCAAGTCACGAAGGTCAAGCCCGGCGACCTCGTCGGCGTCGGCTGCATGGTCGACTCCTGCCGCGCCTGCCCAAGCTGCAAGCGTGAGCTCGAAAACTACTGCGACGTGGGCTGCACCTTCACCTCCAACGGCCCCGACAAGCACGGCACCGCCCCCATGACCTTCGGCGGCTACTCCACCAACGTCACCGTCGACGAACACTTCGTCCTCACCGTCCCCTCCAACCTCGACCCCGCCGCCGCGGCACCCCTCCTCTGCGCCGGCATCACCCTCTACTCCCCACTCCGCACCTGGGGCGCCGGCCCCGGCAAGAAGGTCGGCATCGTCGGCCTCGGCGGCCTCGGCCACATGGGCGTCAAGTTCGCCCGCGCGATGGGCGCCCACGTCGCCCTCTTCACAACATCTCC
>JBMOHX010000436.1:0-3269 GCA_049317625.1 Phycisphaerales bacterium | reverse complement strand
AGCTCTCGCACGTCCTCGTCCGTCACCTCGCTCCACTTGGCCAGCATCACCCGCCGCGCCAGCGACTCGGCAGGCTCATCGAACCATTCGAACCGCGCGAACATGAAGCACTTGTGGCAGAACGCGCACGCGAAGAGCCACCCGCACCCGCACCACGGACAGCTCGCCTGCGGGAACCGCCCCGCGACGCTCTTCTCGCAGTTGCACCAGTTCACCACGTCGTTGTTGTCCTTCACCAGCCACAGCGTTCGGTTCTCCATCGCCGCAGCGTACCGGCAGGGGCCAGCGTGTTACAACAGGGGGATTCCTCTGAATCGACCCTCCACACCGACAAACAGATGGCGGTGACGATCATCCACCGCTCGCTCCTCACTTGATCCTCCGCTCCCGCTCGTTACGTTGCGTTCATGAACACCACGCAAGCCGTCGTCGCCATCGACCCCGACACCTTCCTCCGCCTGTACACCTCACGCGCCGTCTCGCTCGCGGCAATCGCCGACGCGCTCGGCGTCCGACTCCCCGCGCTCATCGAGTACATCGAGCTTGCGGAAACGCAGCGCCTCATCGGCGCGTGCGAAGCCATCACGCAGCGCCGCGAGAAGCTCCTCGCCGCGGGCGCGATCGCCGACACCATCCACGAACTCAAGAACCTCGCCCCGCTCCCCGCCGCGCACGCACCCGCCGACCACGAACGCCGCCGTCGCGCGCTCGACGCCACCCGCAAGGCCGCGGACATGCTCCGCAAGCTCTACACGCCGCCCGTCGCGCACGCTGAGAGCCCCGCGCTCTCGCTCGCGAGCCCGCCCCCCGCGCTCACGCACGACGCTCGCGCACAGCTCCAGTCGATGGTCACCGCGCTCGGCGAGCGCACGCCCACTCGCACGAAACGCACCGCGCACACGGTGCCCGCCGCGTAACGCTCCGGCCTCTACCGCCCCGCTTTGAAGAACGTCCGCAGCGACTCGAACAGATCATCGCGCCCGTTCACCTTGCTCGTGATCAGCCGCGGCCCGTCTTCATCCGCAAGACCATTGGGGAACGCTTCGTGAAGCACGTTGATGAAACTGCCGCTCCCGTACGCGCTCGCCACTTGGCAGTACCCGAACATGTTCGCCCGCGGCAGCAACTGCTCCTCGATGATCTTGCAGCACAGCCGGTTGTCCGAGTCCGAGCTGTTGTCGCCATCGGAGAAGTGGAAGAGGTAGGTGTTCCAGTCGTTGGGGTCGTAGTGCCGCTCGAGCAGCTCCTTGCAGCACGTAAACGCCGAGCTGATCCGCGTCCCACCGTCCTCGCGCACCGAGAAGAACGTCTTCTTGTCCACCTCGCCCGCGCGCACATCGTGCACGATGTACCGGCTCTCGATCCCCTCGTAGTTGCGACGCAGCCACGTGTCGATCCAGAAGGCCTCAAGCCGCACGAGCTCCTTCTGCTCATCACCCATCGAACCCGACACGTCCATCATGTACACGATCAGCGCGTTGCTCTGCGGCTTCTTGACCTCGTTCCACGTGCGGAACCGCAGGTCGTTCTTAATCGGGATGATCACCGGATTGTCCGGGTCGTACTGCCCCATCGCGAGCTGCCGCTTCAGCGCCTCGCGGTACGTGCGCTTGAAGTGCCGCAGGCTCGCCGGCCCGATCGGCCGCACGCCCGTGTACTTGTCCTTGATCGTCGTGAGCTTGTGCTGCCCGCGCGGCTTGATCCGCGGCAGCTTCAGCTCCTCCGCGAGAATGTCCGCGAGCTCCTCCAGCGTGACATCGACCTCGAGCGCGTGCTGCCCCTCGCGGTCCCCGCCCTCGCCCTTGTTGGGCTTGCCGAGCGTCTCGCCTTCCTTCCCCTCGCCCATGCCAACGCCACCGGAGTTGTCCCCGTAGCGGAAAGTCGGGATATCGATGTCGTGCACCGGGATGGAGACGACCTTCTTCCCCTCCCGAGCGAGCAGGTCGCCCTTGGAGAGGAACCGCCGAAGGTCCTTGCGGATCTTCCCCCGCACGATCTGGCGGAAGCGCTGATGGTCTTGTTCGATCTTGTTCACCATCGGACCGTCCTTGGCATGGCGCGATGCCCCTTCATCTTATACGTGTTCGGACGATTCTCGGATCGGCTTCAGTTCGGGGTTGGACTTCGATCAGGGGGTACGGGAAGCAATCGACCTCCCCCACCCGCCGCGCGGATCTTGCGGGTCACAAACGCGGCACACGCCAGTCCGACGGGAACCGCGACGCAGAGTTCCGCGGATCGATTCAGAAGGTCCGCGGTCAATCCCGCGGCCGACGCCGCTCCTACCCCGTACCAGGCAGGGAGCGACGAACGCATGAGCCCCACCGCCCACTCGCGAAGCCCCAGCCCGTTGCCCACCAGGGGAACAGACATCGCGACCTGGCTCACCGCGGCGATCGCGGCTGCCTGAGGCGTTGAGATCGGCTCCCCCGCGATCGCGAAGACCACGACGTAGCGGAAGGTCCACACGATCAGATCGGCGATCCGCAGCGACATCGCCGCGGCGAGCGCGGCGACTGTCGGGGACTTTCTGCCCACTCCGAAAGCCACGGCCGCGCCCGCCGCGAGCAGGGCAAACGGAACCGCGTCGATCCACGCCCCCATCTGCGGCCATCGAGCACCGAGCACCGACCATCCGACCGCGCCGAGGGACGCCGCCGCGGAGCACGCGACAGACTCGGCAACCACGCGCGAACCGTGGGCGACGGAGATGCCGTTAACGGCTCGGTGGTACGCGACGCGCCCCACGAGCCCCGGCCGCATCGGCAGGTAGTTCAGCAACCACGCGGCACCGATGAGGGCCCACATCTCGCCGAAACCAACCCGGCCGAACCTCCGCGTGAGCACCCAGAAGACCCCCGCGGAAATGGTCAGATTCAGAAGCGGGAGCGCCACGCCCGCGATCACCAGTCCAGTTGATGCGGAGGCGACCAGTCGCCGCGTGGTGGAAAGACTCACGCCAGAACGAGAGATTGCAACGAGCGCTGCGACCAGGAGCGCAACAGAGACCGCGGCGGCGAGCCACCTCCAAAGGCCGCGGCGATCGGGGACGGGTTCAGTCAAACGGCTACTTCGGAGCTGGGGAAGCGGGTGAAGAGGGCTTCGACGCGGGGTTGGAAGACGGCTGGGGCGCGGATTCCTTCATGGATTCCGACCAAGGGACCGCGTTGACGCCGCGGGTCGAGTAGAGGAGCCGTCCACTTTGCACGCGGGCACGGTGGATCGCGGCGACGCGCTTGATCTCGGGGTCCGTCGACTGTTCACATTTC
>JBMOHX010000435.1:0-3287 GCA_049317625.1 Phycisphaerales bacterium | reverse complement strand
GATGAGTACGCCGATCGGATGGCGACGGGGCGGGCCTACTCCGTCACCGTCATCGTGCTCATCGGGGCGATCGTCGGTGCGATCGCGACGCTGTGCGCGTTCGCGGCGCACTGGCTGTACGCGTGGCTGGTCTCGGGCGGCGCGACATGGACGTTTTCGCTGATCGTGGGCGGAGTCGGCGCGGCGCTCACGATGGGAGTGCTCTGGTTCACCACGGGCAAGGAGGACTGGACGGAGCAGCCGCCGGAACTTGCCACCGACGTGACGGCCACGGCCTATGCCGCGTGGCGCACCGAGAGCGACAGCGTCGATGCCGTGTTCGTGCTCCGGGTCGAGGCCGACCGGTATCTGCTTATCACCGAGAGCGCATACACCCCGCCGCTGATCGAAGAGAAGGCCGCCGGCATCCCTGCCGACACATTTCCGTCGCGCGTCAACCTTGTCATCATGGGTGAGGGCGAGTTCCGCATCGCGATGAACGTGACACTCACGGGGCTGCGCATCCCACTCACGAGTGTCACCGCGAACCCCGCGGAGGACGATCCCGATCGCTTCGATGAAACGCCGATCCCCGACGGTCTGTACATGGCCGACGAGCTTCCGGGCAGGATTCGACGGGCTATTGGTGTGGGGTAGAGTGCCCGCGATCCGACGCGTTCGCGGGAGTCGCCGCAGGGGCGGGATGCAGACCCACTCGGGCTCGCGCTGGTTGAAAGAGGGCGGGCCGACAAGGCCTTGGAGTTTGGCGGCGAGCGCGGCAGTGGCGGCGTGAGGGCCCGCCGCGGTCCTCGCCCCCGTAGTGCCAAAGGCCAGCGAGCCGAGGTAAGCTCGGCTTCAGGACCCTCTCGTATGATCACGAGCAATGAGCACGCTGGTTCTCATCTCTGGCGCATTTCTCGTTGCCGCGGCGGTGACGATCAGGGCGTGGCGGGGCGATGGGCGCACCGACCTGCGTCGGTGTCCGCGCTGCTGGTACGACATGTCCGCCACCGGCTCGATGAGGTGCTCTGAATGCGGGCACACTGCCCAACGGGAATCGGATCTGAACCAGCGGAGGTCATCGAGGCGTGTGTACCGCACGGGTGTAGTCGTGATGGGCTTGCTCGCGATCGTCGGCGTGTACACCGCGATACCCGGGCCGTGGACGAGCAAGTTTCCGCGCCCGCTCATTCGGCTCCTCCTCAGTATCGCCGCGGCACCGCCTGGCCCGCCGATGTTGAACGCTGGCTGGCTGCTGCCGGTGCCCGACACCACGCTGCTGAACTCAGCGAGCGCTTGGGATCGGGCGGTTTGGCAGCATCAGGCGTCGATCGCTGTGGAAGGCTGGGCAACGTCGGTGCTGGCAACGGAGGGGCCGATCACGGATGAAGAACTGGCCAAGCTCGTGCCGATGGTGGACCAGGTGAGGGGGCTGTGGCAGGCGGCAGGCGCCTTGCCTTGGCGCGAAGCGTGGATCATCGAATCGGCCCGGCAGCGGCTCGCATCCGCCCGCATCGCGGCGGCGAATGATTCCAATCGGCTGCTCCGCATCGAGTGGGCGCTGGCGGAGCTGCAGTTCACTGGCGGTGGGTACAGCCACCGCCCGGACTTTGCCCGCGTTCCCGATGCCATCATTCACCAGGCCCTCGTTCACCCCGACTCGAACGTCCGCGAGTTCGGCATCACGGCGGTCGGACGTCGCGTGGTCGAGGTCGTCATGGATCCGACGAGCCCGATCCCCAGCGCACGAGAGTCCGTCGAGGCGATGGCCACCGGCGATGACCATCCGAGGTTGCGTAAGGCAGCAGCGGCACTGGTTTCGTACATGGATGAAATGCTCCCCAAGAAGTGACCCTCGACGCTCGGTGCCGCAATCCTGTGTTGGTGGAGAGCGGGCAGCGGCGTCCGCGGCGGCGGTGCTAGGAGGTTGCGCTCTGGAGCGGGGCGGGCGAATCGCCGCATCTGGCCGCCGGGAGTGCTCGGGGCCGACATTGGCGAGCTCTCGCTTCGGGACGCGCCCACCTGCCCTCGATTCTGCGACGAGTTCAAGCCCGGCGAGGGCGGCGAGATGACGGTCTGCACGACCTGCTGGGCCAACACGCTGGGCGGAGCGGGAAGGTCACGGGGTCTTCGGCGCTGCTTGGGCCTGGGCCTTGACTCCCTGCGCGATGAACCGCCGGAGGTACTCGCCGTTGACCTTGATGGTGCGGCTGCCGCGGTTCCACGCGGCACCGCCCGCGCCGCCGACGAACTCGACGGTGACCTGCGAGTGCCAGTCGATCCGCTGGATGGCCGATTCGATCGTGGAGAGCAGGCTCGGGTCTCCGGCCTCGACGAACAGCTGGGTGGCTTCGTCGGCGCGGATGCGGGCCTCCTTCGAGCGCTTGCCCTCTGGCATCATCAGCGGCGCGAGCGTGCGCCGCCACGCGCGGTGGATGTCCGCCCCGTAGTCGCGGGCCTTGCTGATATCCCGCTCCGACATACCCACGAGCTCGGCGACGCCTGCGTACTTGTCTTTGTCCGCGGCGATCGCCAGCGCAGCGATCTGATACGCACGCCGCGCATCGTTGTCGTGTTCGCCGCGGACCGACCACTGATCACGGGGCACTTCTTCCGCTTCGATCATGAGGGACGTGATCCGCGCCGTGATCGCGCTGGCCGCACGATCGGGGAAGTGCTCGGTCAGCATGTGGGTGGCGAAGGCATCGGCCATGGTCTCCTCGTTGCCGAGGACCATCAGATCAAACTCGCGGATCACGGCGTGGCCCAGTTCGTGGAGCACGACGTGCAGCGTGACGTCCGCGGCGAAAGCAGACGCGGGCACGTTGGAGAGTGGCTCGCCGGTCGCGGCCGCGACAGTGGCGTCCGGCACAACGAACCCGGGGATGGCCTCGTGCTTGCAGTTGATGTGACGCCAATGCTCGACCAGCTCTTCGAGCCGCTTCCGGTCGATCTTGAAGTGGTCGGCCGCGGCGTTGCGGAGTTCGTCGCCGGTGGTGAATTTCTTATATGCATCTTCCAAGAACGCTCTGACTTCCGAGGCCGGCCTCTTCTCGACCCGAAGCAGCACGTTCGACACGATGTCGCTCATGACGCCACGTAGGCGAAGGTCCATCGTGCACACGGGATTCGCGGGGGGCTGCTGGAGCTCGGCGGCCGGTACGGGTGGGGTGACGACCGGCGCGGGTGGCGGGGCGGCGTCCTGCGCCGATGTGAGCGGTGGACAGCCAAGGCCGCACGCGATCCATGCCCAAACGAATAGACAGGTCGACGATAAACGCGTGCGACAGGGAGTCATGTTTGGTCCT
>JBMOHX010000434.1:0-3288 GCA_049317625.1 Phycisphaerales bacterium | reverse complement strand
TCGGCGGGGAAGTAAATGTCCGCGATGAGGGTGTACTGGTTCACGTACAGCCCGCCGCCGTTGCCGGGGCTCAGGTTGTTGAAGCGGAGGCCTTCGTCGCCGAAGAAGCGGGGGAGGAAGGCCACGTTCGCTTCGATGCCGTTGATACCGGGGATCGAGAAGGAGCTGGTGGTGCCGAACTGGGTGATGGCCTCGGTGTTGCCGGGGAGGACGCGATCCCAGAACTCCATCACGCCCGGGCCGGTGGTGTTGGCCAGCGGGGTCGCGGCGTTGTTGAAGTCGATGATCGTCAGGTTCGTGCCCGAGGTCGGGTCGTTCACGAAGAGCGAGTCGGACGCGGAGCCGTTGCGGCCGAGGTTGTCGGTGACAAGGACATCGGCGGACTTGGTGCCGGGGGTCACGGTCGCGGGGATCGTGAAGCGGACGCTGAAGATGCGGTCGTTGACGGCAACGTCGCCGTTGAGGCCGTCGTCGAGCATCGCGACCGAGGCGGCGAGATCAAAGTCGGTGAGGTCGGCGACGACGGTGTACGAGGTGCTGGCGGGGAACGCGCCGGGTGCGACCGCGGCGGTGAGGAGCAGGGTGTCGCCGGGGAGGGCCTCAGTGGCGCTCAGGGCGGCGGTGGCGGTGGGGGGCGCCGAGCAGGTGCGGGGGGCACCGATGGAGATGCCGGTGGCGGTGGCGCAACCCAGGGCCGCGATCTCCGCGGTGGTGTACGCGCGGGCTTCGAAGAGGATGCTGCTGACGGTGACGGGGGAGGTGTCGCTGCTGTTGTCGCCGAAGTGAGCGAGGCTGGGGAAGGTCGGGTCGGCGCTGGAGTAGAGGGCGTGGCGGCCGTCGAGGCCTCCGAGGCCGGTGGCGCCCACGAACTGGCCGTCGATGTACTTCCGCATGCGGTCGCCGGTGGCGAGGGTGGTGTCGATCACGAAGGCAACGCGGTGCCAGGTATCGGCCTGGATCACGCCCTCGTAGTCGCCGGAGATACCGATGCCGCCCGCGGGGTTACGGAAGGCGTCGCCGTCGTTACCCGTGCCGCCCGCGGTGTTGAAGTAGCACATGAACGGGTTGGTGAGGGACTCCTTGATGTCGTAGATCACCGTGTACTGATTGATGTACAGGTCGCCGGGGCTGCCGCCGTTGCCGGCGACGTTCGCGAACATCGCGAGGGCCTGGCCGGGGAGGCCGGCGTCGAGGTTCAGCACGCCGGTCGAGCCGCCGTCGATGGTGTCGGTGCCGAAGGTGCCGAAGATGCCGCCGTTGTACCAGTCCATGGTCGCGGGGCCCGCGACGGCGGGGGTGAAGTCGGTGTCGAAGTTCCAGACGGTGGGCTGGGCGTAGGCCGAGGTGGCCAGGCCGCAGAGGCTCGCGAGAGCCAGAGCAAAGGTCTTCTTCATGATCGATCTCCCTAGAAAGGACTCAAACCAATAACGCTTTAGAGGGTCGTGCCCGTTCCGCGGTTCAGCGGGCGCACACAACGAACCCACACCGGGCTACTCCGCCCGGGCAACGCAACAAACCAATCTCCTCCGCATCCTGCTAACGCGGCTCGCAGACCACCCACGCCCGGCCGTCCGGGCCCGGGTTCATCCACTCTCTCCGGATGTCCTCGCCCGCGGGCGAGGACTGTTCGTGCCAGGCTTCTTCGCTCAATCGCCTGACGAGCGTTCCCTTCCACGTCTCTTCGCGTGACAGCGTCACCCGCGGCAGAGACTGGTCCTTCAGAGACGCCGCGTAGGCCTTGAGCCGCCCGGCGAACTCCGGCGTGTAGCTCTCGATGTACGCGGCCTTCCGCGACTCCGGCTTGTCCGCCTCGCCCTTGGGAGCGATCACGAAGGCGCGGTACCCATCGCCCGCGGCCCCTCCAACTCCCTCGTGCGGGAGGATCGAGTCCTTGGGTGCCTTGTAGATCCGCTTCTCGCTCAGGTCGTAGAAGAAGCTCATCTCCCCGGGCTCGGGCTCGTTCATCCGGCCCAGAACAAACCACGCGCTGACTCCCAGCATCGCGACCGCCGCGCCGGCTTTGAGGACGTTGCTGTTCATCTCAGCGGCGGAGCCTGTGGGTGTTGAGCTTGAGTGACCACCAGCACTTGTCCTGCGTGCAGGGGATGTCGTTCGAATCCATCATCTTCACGCTGGCGTCCTGGAAGGCGTAGTTCACCTTGCCGCCGTGCCTGCCCGCCGCGCGGTCGCCCTGCTGGAACCGGTTGTAGCCGTAACCACGCACCGGGGAGGTGTCCTTGAAGATCCACCAGCGGTCTTCCGGCCAGCGGTTGAAGGCGTCGCCGTGGCCGTCACCGTAGAGGATCATCTGGCTGGGGAACTCGACCTCGCCGGTCTTCGCGAGGCCCTCGTCGTAGCCGCTCTCTTTGGGCCGTCCGAAGGGCCCGCGGCCTTCGGTCCCGGTCCAGTAGTGGACGAGGTTCGCGCCGATGCCGCTGGAGTTCAGAATCTCGTAGGGGTGGAGCCGGCCGAAGATCGTCTCGAACCCGACAGTCGTACGGGCGTTGACGCCCGATGCCTGCATGTCGTAGGGAGAGAACCCGTCGGCGTAGCGTTCGTTCTTTTCCTGGGGGCAGTCGAAGGCTGCCGCGGCACCGCCCATGTACGGCCAGATGTAGACGCGGTAGCTGCCTTCGACGGGGGAGGGGAACTCGGCGGTGGTGTGCTCGTCCTGGATCGGGCTGAACCAATCCTTGTAATCGAGGGAGTACCCGTTCGCGGCGATGACGAGCGAGTGCATGTTCGCCATGCAGACGGTTGCGTAGCCGGAGCGGCGGGCCTTTCCGAGGCTGGGCAGCAGGATGCTGATGAGCAGCGCGATGATGGCGATGACGACGAGGAGTTCGATGAGTGTGAAGGCACGTCGGCTGCGGTTGGGCATTGGGCGACTCCCAAGGGAGGTGGCAGAAGGTCGAGCGAGTGGAAGACCCGTGGTGAACACGGTTCGTGTGACGCTCTGCGGTTGCGGGGCGGCCGAACAAAAGAATACGGAGTAGCGAAAAAGTACGGGGGTGTTTGGCGGCCGATCAATGGTGTGGGTGCGTATTTGCAGAAGCCAAACACAGGCGAGCGCAAATCTGAACACGGCGGTGCAAGGGGCTGAGGCGGTGGCGGTGGTTGGGGAGGAAAGACGATGGGACGGATGGGCCGGAGATAGGACCGCGAGGGCGAGGGCCGTGGCGAGATGGGCGGGAGAGTCGCGGTGATCGTGCGATTGCTCTGCCTCCTCGCGAGGTGGGAGTCCCCGGGCGGTTGGCCTCCCTATCCTTGGGGTTCGCGTAGCGTTCG
>JBMOHX010000433.1:0-3290 GCA_049317625.1 Phycisphaerales bacterium | reverse complement strand
CGTGGTGTGCGACGCCGTACAGCACGCGCATTCGAAGGGAGTGATCCACCGCGACCTCAAGCCCTCGAACATCATCGTCGAGCGCATCGACGGGCGGGCAACGCCCAAGGTCATCGACTTCGGTATTGCCAAGGCGCTGACCCCCGCTCCGGAAAGCCCGAACGTCACGCACGAAGGCCTGATCGTGGGAACGCCGGCGTACATGAGCCCGGAGCAGGCCGCGGGCTCGCACGACCTGGATACACGCACGGACGTCTACGCCCTGGGGATCATCCTCGACGAGCTGCTGTGCGGACTGCCGGCCTACGGAGCACCCGCGCTCGGATCGGCGGTCTCACCCATCGATCCGGCACCCAACGCGGGCCGCGACTCCTCGGCGACACGCCGCGATTCGATCTCCCGCCCCAGCGACCGGCTCGCGGCACTCCGACAGCCCGGGAAGCCCGACACCGAGGCATCCGGCGCACTTCTCGACCGGATCGTCCGATCACGGCGCACCTCGCGCGAGGCCCTCATCGCCACGCTGCGCCGAGAGCTGGAGTGGATCCCGCTGAAAGCGATGCGGGCGGAACGAAGCGAGCGCTACGGGTCGCCGTCGGAGCTGAGCGAGGACATCCGCCGATACCTCTCGGGCGAGCCGCTCCGGGCGGGCCCGGAGTCGGCGACCTACCAGGTCCGCAAGTTCGTCCGGCGTCACCGCGCGATGGTCGCCGCGACGCTGCTTGTCTTGTCGACGCTCGCTGTCACCAGCGTGATCGCGCTCACCTTGTACACCCGCGCCGAGCGGGCACGACAGAACGCGGCGGCCCGACTCGTGGACGTCGAGACCATGAACGCCTTCATGCGCGACCTTCTTCGAGCCAGTGACCCGGACTTTGGCGACAGTCCCAGCGCCCCGATCTCCAAACTGATGACGAGCGCAGCGCAATCGCTCGATCAGACCTTCAAAAACCGCCCCGACCTCGCAGGTCCCATGCGGACCACTCTGGCGACCGCCTGGCTGAATCTCGGGCAGGTGCGGGAAGGGCTCGAGCTCATCACCCGCGCGAGAGCCCAGTGCGAAGCCGCCTTTGGCGCGGACGACCCACGCACGCTCGAAGCCCGAGCCGCCCTCGCCGCCGGCCGCGCGCTCTCCGGAGAGCTCCTCGAAGTCCTCCCCGAACTCCGCGCCGTTGTCGACGCCCAGCGTCGCGTCCTGGGCGAGAGTCACCCCGAGGTCGCGCGGACAAGGATCACGCTCGGTTCCGTGCTCACCCAGGTGCGTCAATACGAGGAAGCTCAAACCGCGCTGCGGTTGGGTTTGGACACCCTGAAGCGTCAGGGGCTCTCACGCACCCGCGACTACCTCGTCGGGCGCCAGAATCTCATGGCGGCACGCTCGGCAAGTGCGCCCCCCGCCGAGCTCTTCCAGGAATACGCCTCGCTTCACACCGATATGGCTTCCATCCTCGGGCCCGACCATCCGCAGACGCTCCTGACGCAGGCCAATCTCGCCACCGTCGCCCTCAAGGCCGGGCGCTTCGCCGACGCCGACGCCGCGGCTTCGGACGCCGTCACAAGGCTCGACCGCGTGCTGGGCCCCAAACATCAGCAGACGATCGCCGCACGATTGACCGCCGCCCGCGCGAAGCTCGCCATCGGCGAGGACGCGCCGGCGGTCGAACTCGCCGCCTCCGCGCAAGAACATTCCGCCGTCGAGTTGGGAGACAAACACTTCATCAGCATCTTCGCGGGCGGCGTCCGCGGATGCGCTCTCGCCCGCACCGGTCAGGTTGCGGACGGCGTCGCACGGATGACGGCCTCGTACGATCAACTCCTCGCCCTCAACCACGCGACGCGTTTCACGATCGCCGCGTATCTCGCGGAACACTTTCGTCGGGCAGGAAACACCGAAGACGCGGATGCTTGGGAGACCCGTTCAAAGCCCACCCCTTAAGCTCGCAGGTCGACACGACACCGCTTCGAAACCGACGCAAGTGAACGGCAACCACCGCCGGCACGCCAAGCTCTAGACGTACCGATACTCGATCGGCGCATCAACATCGGGATGAAGGCTCGCGTGCACCGGGCACGACCGACCGACTTTCTCGATGCGCTCGCGCATCTCGACCGGGATGCTCGCGGGGAGGTTCACGATCACGGGGAGCCGGCCGATCCGGCGCGGGGCGGGCGGAACCGTCATGTGCTTTTCGACGCTCGCGGTCGCGCCCTTGATGTCCACGCCGTTGCGCTCACCCCACATGCCGATGGTCGTGAGGATGCACGAGGCGAGCCCCGCGCCGATGAGGTCCGTCGGAGAGAAGGCGCTCGCGTCGCCCCCGATGTCCTTGGGCGCATCGGTGCGGAGGGTGGGCCCCTCCGGGTGCTTGAGATCGCATTTCTTGTTGCCGGCGTACGCGACGGTGATGTTGACCATGCGATGAGCATACGCGCAGTCAGTACACGGAGCCGGTGACCGTGTACTCGAGGCGGACGGAGCGAAGGCTCAGCGTGCCGATGCTCACCGGCGCGACGTCGACCTTGAGGAAGTACAGGAAGAAGTTGTTGTCCACGGTCGGCGCGGAGAGAACGGTGTCGGAGAGGACGCGCGTCCCCGCGGCGTTGGTGCTCGTTGTGATCGAGGCGATGGCACCCCCGTTCTCGCCGTTGAGGTCGCGCCGGAACAAGGCGACGGTGAAGTTGTTGCTGCCGTCGTCTTCGACGTTGATGCGGACCGCGGTGATCCTCGCGCCGTGAGGGAGGTGGACCGGCGCGATCGCGGAGGTTGTGCCGGTGATCGCGCCCGAGATGCCGCTGGCGGGCTCGGTCGACGTGGTCGCGGCCGCTACCGAAGCGTCGTTCGCGCAAACCGTCGGTCCGGCCTGGTGATCAAGGTCACGGTTGAAGAGGGTGAACTGGAAGTCGAAGACTCCCGAACTTGGATCCGCGCCCTAGGTGACTTCGCCCTGATAGGTGAAACCCGTGCTCAGCGACTGGGCGCGGACCGCCGAGGTCAGCAACGCGTCGAGAATCAGGACGGCGGCTGGTTTGGACATGTCGGGGGCTCCATCGTGTGGTCGCTCACCCAGGCGGCGAGCACGTCGGAACCCCAGGGCCAATAAAAAAGCCGCGGGCCACCGTTACGGCGGCCCAGCGGCACACGAGAGAATGAGATACGGAAAGGCCGGGTCAGGACCCGTTCCCCAACCAAGCTTTTTCCCTCCAAAGCCCGAATGCACACCCCGACAAGGTTGCCGAGGTACCCACTGAGAAAGAGGCGTACGAATCGCGCGAGCGGCGCGGCATTTTCG
>JBMOHX010000432.1:0-3301 GCA_049317625.1 Phycisphaerales bacterium | reverse complement strand
TGGCGCGGCTTCTTTCATGTTTTGTCGGTGGTCAGCGATCCTGGCCCGTCGGCTCAGCTCGCCTGCGCCCTAGGGTGCGACTTGTTGTACGTGTCCTGCATACGAGTCGTCGTGAGGTGCGTGTAGACCTGGGTGGTGCTGAGCGACTGGTGGCCGAGCAGTTCCTGGACGCTGCGAAGGTCGGCGCCGTTGTCGAGCAGGTGGGTCGCGAAGCTGTGGCGCAGGGTGTGGGGGCTGATCGTGGGGTCCAGACCCACGGCCTTGAGGTACTTGTCCAGCTTGCGGCGGACCGAGCGGCTGCTGAGGCGGCCGCCGTGCTTGTTGAGGAAGAGCGGGAGCTCGGCGGAGCCGGCGCGGGCCGCGGGGCCGAACTTGGGGTCGGCCTTCAAGAGCTCCATGTAGCGGTTGATCGCGGTGAGCGCGTGTGAGCCGAGGGGAACGATTCGTTCCTTCTTGCCCTTGCCGCGGACGCGGAGGGCTTCGCCGGGAAGGTCCAGGTCGGCGATCGAGAGGCCGACGAGTTCGCTGACGCGGATGCCTGTGGAGTACAGCGTTTCGAGCATCGCGCGGTCGCGGCGGCCGAGCACGTCCGCGTCGCTGGGCGCCGAGAGGAGCCGTTCAACTTGCTCGATGGTGATCGCCTTGGGGAGCCGCTTGCCCTGGCGCGGCGTGCGGATGAGGGTCATCGGGTTGGTCGTGGAGAGGCCGCGACGGTCGGACCACTTGTAGAACGAGCGCAGGGTCGCGATCTTGCGGGCCATGGTCGCCGCGGAGTACTGCTGATCGCCGAGGTGGGCGAGGAACTCGCGGACCTGATCGGCGTTGATCGTGCTGACATACTCGGTGATCGTGCGGGCCTTGTGCGTCCCCGCCGTCGGCCGGCCAGAGGAGGCGAGGCGGTCGTGGGCCGCACGCTCGGCGACGTCCTCGACTTCGAGCCCGAGTTTCTCCTTCAGAAACTCGACGAACTGGCGGAGATCGGCGCCGTAGCACCGCGCGGTGTACGGGCTGAAGTGACGCTCGTCCGCGAGGTAGGTCGTGAACGCGTCAATGATCGGCAAGGTGGACATTGCGAACTCCTGAAGCTCCGGCTCTCGACACCGACCCCCCCGGGTCTTCCGCATCGCGGGCGATAACTCAAACTTCGGTCAGAGGCGGGTCTTTCTTGACCACTCTTCGGCCGACATGCCTGAAAATTCCTGACACCAACAGAATTCACCCGTGCGGCCCCTGCGCTTCCGCTGGGTCAACCCTGCGCGCGGAAGCCCTGTCCTCGAGGAAGGGTACGACTATTCGGACGTACCCCGCCATGGGTTGCCACGGTTGCAGTCAAAGAGCGCAGATATTACCGGTCATTCTTCGCCAACTCGGCGACCGGTGCTTCACCCTGGAGACGGAGCCACTCGATCTGCATCAACTCCGACAGCGCCGAGTACGCCCCGAACTCGCTGTACAAGTCCATGCTTGACATGTACCGCCTCCACCCGAGGGCGGATTCACCGGCGGAGCGTCCAGTTGCAAATCGTTTCAGGTCCATCTGGACCTGGTGGTTCTTGCCGTCCAGGATGCAGGAGACCATGGAGAGGGGGGCATTGGGGGATCGCGCGGCGAGGCCGCGGTCGGTCGGGGCGGTGGCCAGCTCTCGGGAATCGACGCCGGGTGCCGTCTTGGGCATCATGGCTCCCGGCCGGGCGTACAGGCCGAGCGAGAGACCGAGCGTGGGGGTGTAGGGGTCGTACGCGGTGATCGTGCCCACCAGGATCGCGTCGGCCCCGAGGGCCTCGGCGAGCTTCCGGGCGTCTGCCGGTGTCTGGAGCCCCTTGAGGCCGAGCGCGGTCATTGCTTGCAGCGTGCGGTTCTGGGGGACCGTTCGGACGCCCCGGATCTCCTCCGCGGCTTTGATCAGCTTGTCGGTCACGTCGGTCGGTTCGAACAGGCTGACCCCGGACTCGTTTCGGAGGGTTGCGACGACCCACAGCACCTCACCCTTTGAACCGTCGTAGGGTGAGACGATGGCGCGGGGGACGTCGAGTTCCGCGTGGGGCGCGGGCTGGCATCCGGTGAGGAGGGCGAGAAGGGCGGCGAAGCCGACGAGCGCGCGGAGTGGCATCATGGCAACTCCGTACACGCAATCGGCGGTCCAGTTTGTTGGGAGAGGCTCAGGGCTCCGGGGTCTCGCCGGTTGATTCCGTGTTGGCGTCGGTGACCGTGGTGCCTTCCGAGCCGGAAGCCGCCGCGATGGCTTCGGAGACGTCCATCGACCAGACGTTGTCCGCGCCCGCGCGGCTGGAGACGTAGAAGAGCTTGTTCCCCGGGCCGAAGGTCGGGCGGAAGGCGACGGCCTGATCGGAGGTGAGCCTGACGAGTCCTTCACCGCCGGCGCTCACCATCCAGAGGTCGCTCGAGGCGGGTCTGCCGTGGGCCATGGTCGTTTCCGCCTTGGCGAAGGCGATCCAGTTGCCGTCGGGGCTCCAGGTTGGGTTGATGAGGGCGACGTCGGGTTCTGCGGCGATCTGCGTCGGGTTGCCCGATGCGCCGGCTGTGTAGTCGATGGTCCAAATGGCGAAGGCGCGGCTGCCGCGTTCGCGGGGGAGCTGGAAGAGGATCTTGTCGCCGCCGTCTTCCGCGGTGCCGGCGACCGGGCACCACTGCGGGAAGAGGCCGTAGCCGATGAAGCTCGCGCTCTGGGGCGAGCTCGCGGCGATGGTCCACATTTCCCACCGGGCCGAGCCGGCGTTCATGCGGGAGTAAACAAGGCGGGAGCCGTCGGGCGACCACGAGGGGTGGAGCTCGTCGGCGGGGTCTTCGGTGAGTTGGACGACCTTGCCGCCGGTGATCGGCATCACGAAGATGTCCCAGTTGCCGGTCCGGTTGCTCGCGAACGCGATGCGTTTGCCGTCGGGGCTGATCGTGGGCATGGCGTCTTCGGCGGGGTCGTTGGTGAGTTGGGTGATGACCTTCGCGTTGGTGCGCTTGAGGTAGATGTCGGCGGTTGTGCGGTGCTGGGTGCTGGCGAAGGCCATCCAGGTGCCGTCGCGGGAGACCGACGGATCAAAGTCGGCACCTTCGTCGGCGAAGGTGACGCGTGAGGTGTTGGTTGTGGCGACCGGAGCGTCTTCGAAACCGCTCTCCGAAACGGCTTGCGGAGTTCCGAGGGCATCTTCGCCAGTGACGTGCGTGTCCGCCGCGGCTGTCGGGGTTGACTCGTGGGGCGGGTTGCTCTGCTGTCCGGCGCACCCGGCGATCGCCGCGCATGCAGCGGCGGCGGTGAGGGAGAGAACGCGATGGGGGTGCGGCATCT
>JBMOHX010000431.1:0-3307 GCA_049317625.1 Phycisphaerales bacterium | reverse complement strand
TGCGGCGCTATGGTCGGGTTTGTTGTTCCATTGATCTTGGGGCTGCTGGTCGCGGCGGGGTTGTGCTGGCACGTGCTGCACCGCTTGAGGCAGCAGGTGCGACTTGTGTTGTGTATCGCCAACGAGGCTGAACGGAGTGAACGGTGTCCGAACTGAACTGGTACGACGAAGCGGAGATGTACGACATCGGGTTCGACTGGGACGTGGGGCCTGAGGTGGAGTGTCTGCGCCGGCTGTTCGAGAGGTGGGTGCCGCGGCCGGTGCGGACGGTGTACGAGCCCTTCTGCGGGGCGGGGCGGTTGGCGGTGCCGCTGGCGCGGGCGGGGTTTCGTGTCGTCGGCGCGGACCTGAACCGCGCGATGCTGGAACTGGGCGAGAAGAAAGCCGCCGCGGCGGGAGTCGAGATGGAGCTGTTGTGCGCGGACGTCTGCGAGTACGCGCCCCCGTGCGAGGCGGTCGTGACGCTGATCGATAGCTTTCGGCACTTGCCCTTGGCTGACGCCGCTCGCGCGCTGAAGCTGTGGGCGCGGGCGTGCGGTGCGGTGGGCGGGCAGGGCGTGATTGTGATCGGGATGGGGATCGCCAAGGACGACGCGGACCAGGCACCGCTCGAGGATTGGGAAGTGTCGCGAGGGGGCGTGACGGTGCGCACGGTCGTCGAGATGATCCCGAGTGCGAACCCCGAGATGGAAGAGATGCACGCGACCATGCACGCGAGGTACCCCGACGGCAGCACGCGCGAGGTGTCGACGCGCAGCCCGATGGCGAGGTACACCTATGAAAGGTTCGAATCGCTCGTCGGCGCGTGCGGGCTCAGGGTCGCGCAGAGCCTCGCGTGGCGGTACATCGCGAGGGAAGAGGTCGATGCGCGGAGCGGAAGTGTGGTCGCGGTGCTCGTCGGGGCCTGACGCTGGGTCAGTTCGCGGCGGGAATGCCGGGCTTCGCGTGAGCCGCGACGTACTCCCGGGCCCGCGCCTCGAGGGCGGGGTCGCGCATGCGGAGGGCCTTGGCTTCGGCGATCGCTTGTTCGACCGGCACGCCTTGGTCAAGAACGCGGTACGCGGCCCAGACGGGGCCGACGCGGTTTCCGGTGCGGCAGTGGAGCGCGAGGGTGTGGCTCTGGTTCGCCGCGGCCTTGAGCGCCGCGCGACCCGCGGCGAAAGTCTCGTCGGTCAACTCGGCGGCACCCGCGTAGGGAAGACACGTGAACACAAGACCTTCGCCGGTGGCCGCGGATTCTTCGTTGAAGTCAGGCTGCTCAGCGGGCTTTCGGAAGCTGACAACTCCGGCGACTCCGGAGCGTTTGAATGCCGCGAGTTGAGCCGCGGAGGGCTGCCCGAGGACAAACCGGTGCGGCACGCCGCCGATGGCGAGTTCGGGGGCTGGGATGGGATCGGCGGGGCTGAAGCGTGGGGTCGCGCGGGCGGAAGCGTCGAAGCCCTCGCGCACGAAGTCGCTGACACCCATCGCGTGAGAGCGGAGGACGGCGAGGGTTTCGGGGTTACTGGTTGTCTCGACAATCGTGACGCCCTTGTCGGTCACGGTGACGGCGAGCTGCACGTCGCTGTGGCGATCAAAGAGGTCGTTGAAGACCGGGTCCCACACGCGGACGCGGGCACCGGCGGACATGCGGGCCTTCATCGCGAGAGCGTGTTCCTTGATGCGGGCGGCGACGGCGGGGTCGTCTGACTCGGTGGTTGCTTCGATGCCGTTGTCGAGGTGGGTAACGGTTCGGCGGAGCTTGGTGTGGTCTTCGAGAAGCCCGTGCCAGACACCCTTGTCGTGTTCGACGGAGTTGACGTCCGCGAGCGGGTCCGCGGGGGAAGCGGACTTGCAGCCGACGGTGACGAGCGCGGCGAGAAGGAGGGCCGACGTGGCGATGACGAGGGATCGGGGCGGCGCGATCATGGAGTATTCCTCAGCTGAATCCGTGCGATGAAGTGTAGGGATGGAGCGCTAACGAGGGATCCCTTCAAGGGTCTTGGCTCGCCAGCCCGAAGCGGTGAGCGGGAGGCGGGGCGCTTTGGTATCGGCGGCGTCGATCGCCGCGGCGAGCTGAGATGCGCGAGCGGTCTCACCGCCGGACCACAGGGCGCGCGCGAGTTGGGCGCGGAGTGAGAGCTCCAACTCGTCGTCGGCACCTGGTCGATTCGCGGAGGCTTCGGCGGCCTTGAGGGTGGCGATGGCGTCCTGGGTGCGGCCGAGTGCGAGTTGAGCGCGGCCGAGTTCGAGGGCGAGCGAGAGGGAGTGCGGGTGGGCCTGGCCCAAGGCTTCACAGACGGATGCGTAGTGGTGGGCGCAGAGTTGCTCTGCGCGGGCTGGGGAGCCTGCGGCGATGTGAGCGCTCGCGAGCCTGGCCACGATGTTCAGGGTGACGGGGTGGTTTGTCTTGAGGCTGGACAGCGCGTGCTCGTAGTCGGGTTCAAGGAGGTCGATGGCGCGGGCGGGTTCGCCGGATTGAATGAGAAAGCGGGCGACCTCGGCGCGAGCGTGGAGCGTGCTGGGGTCGTTGGGGCCGAGGGAGCGGCCGTAGCCCTCGGCCGCGCGGGTGAGGAGAGTTCGCGCGGTTTCGGTGTCGCCGATGGCGGCGCAGGCGAGGCCGTAACCTCGGACGGCGAAGAGGGTGTCGGGGTGGTCGGGGCCACGAAGGGCGAGCTGGTCTTGGTAGACGGCGCGGGCGAGTTCGACAGCTTCCGCGGGGAACTTGCTCCGCCTGAGGACGTTCGCGAGGAACTGGCGTGCGACAAGCGCGTGCTCTGTGCGGGGATCAGGGAACGTGGCGACAGCGAGTCTGAGTTGCTTCTCGGCGGGTGCGCGGAGGCCGAGCGAGAGGTATGAGCGGCCGAAGAGACTGGCGAGCCGGGCCATGACCTCGGGCTCGTCGGCGTTCTGTCTGACGTTGGTCGCTGCGGCGAGGTCGAGGACGTCGGCGATCTTCGCTTGCGGTCCGGAAGCGCGGCCGTCGACAGAGCCGAAGGTGCTTTCGATGAACGAGACGACTGCTTCGACGGTTCGTGCCTCGCGGGTGGCGGTGGCGGAAGCACGCTGGGCGACGCGGGCCTGCCACGCGAACGCGGCGAGGCCGACGAGAGTGGCGAGGATCGCCGCGAGTCCGGACGCGAGCACGCCGGGGTTGCGGCGGGACCACTTGCGGAACACGTAGGCGGAACTGGGGCGTCGGGCGGAGATGGGTTCGTGCCTGAGCCAGCGGCGGAGGTCGTCGGCGAAGGCGGCGGCGGAGTCGTACCGCTGGGCCGGGTCGCGCGCGGCGGCCTTGGCAATGATGAGCGCGAGCTCGCGCGGCGCG
>JBMOHX010000430.1:0-3316 GCA_049317625.1 Phycisphaerales bacterium | reverse complement strand
CACATTGGGTGGCCTGATCAGCATCGCCACGCTCCCCATCGCCCAGTTCCCGGAGATCGTGCCGCCCAGCATCCAGATCACCGCGAACTACCAGGGCGCCAGCGCCGAGGTCGTCGCGGGATCCGTCGCGGCCCCCATCGAGCAGCAGCTCAGCGGCGCCCGCAACCTCATCTACTTCAACTCCCAGTGCTCCAACGACGGCGGGCTGAAGATGAACGTCTTCTTCGAGATCGGCACCAACCAGGATCTCGCGGCGGTGGAGGTCCAAAACCGCCTCGCGATCGCCCAGCCCCGCCTCCCGCAAGAGGTCACCCGCTCCGGCGTCACCGTCACCAAGACCTCCACGAACCTCTTGTGCGTCGTCACCATCAAGTCCGATGACCCGCAGTACGACGAGGTCTACCTCAGCAACTACGCAACCATCAACGTCGTCGACGCCCTCAAGCGCGTCCCCGGCGCGGGCGACGTCGTCGTCTTCGGCGCGAAGGACTACGCGATGCGGCTCTGGGTCAATCCCGACCGCCTCACCGCCCGCGGGCTCACCGTCAACGACGTGGCCAGCGCGGTGCGCGAGCAGAACGCCATCTTCGCCGCGGGACGCATCGGGCAACGGCCTTCAGGGAGCGAGATCGAACTCACCATCCCAGTGCTCACCAAGGGCCGCCTCGAGAACCCCGAGGACTACGAGAATATCATCGTTCGCGCGAACGCGGACGGGTCGATGGTCCGCCTGAAAGATGTCGCCCGCGTCGAACTGGGCTCGCAGAGCTACGACCTCTTCGGCCGCCTCGACGGCACCCCGACCACGCTCGTGCTCTTCTACCTCCAGACCGGCGCCAACGCGATCCAGACCCAGAAGGGGATTGAACGCGCGATGGAGGACCTCTCCGTCGCCTTCCCCAAGGGTGTCTCCTACGACATCCCCTACGACACCACCAAGTTCATCGAGGTCTCGATCGAAGAGGTCGTGCACACGCTCATCGAGGCGATCGTGCTCGTCCTCCTCGTCGTCTTCATGTTCCTCCAGTCCTGGCGGGCGACACTCATCCCGCTCCTCGCCGTGCCCGTCTCGATCATCGGCACCTTCGCGGGGATGCTCGCGCTGGGCTTCTCCATCAACACCCTCACGCTCTTCGGCATGGTGCTGGCCATCGGCATCGTCGTGGACGACGCGATCGTCGTCGTGGAGAACGTCGAACGCATCATGCACGACGAGAAGCTCCCCGTGCGCGAGGCCACCATCAAGGCCATGAGCGAGGTCACCGGCCCGGTCATCGCCATCGTGCTCGTGCTCTGCGCCGTCTTCCTCCCCGTCGCGTTCCTCGGCGGCCTCACCGGCAAGCTCTACCAGCAGTTCGCCGTCACCATCGCCATCTCCGTTGCCATCTCCGGCCTGGTCGCCCTCACCCTCAGCCCGGCCCTCTGCCGCCTGCTGCTGAAGCCCTCGCACGGCCCCAAGTTCATCTTCTTCCGGTGGTTCAACGCCGGCTTCGACCGCCTCACCAACGGCTACACCGGCGCGGTCCGCACCACCATCCGCTTCGCCATCATCTCCGTCGCGGTCTTCGGGGCCCTCCTCTTCGGCACCTGGCGCCTCATGCTGAAGACCCCCACCGGCTTCATCCCCGACGAAGACCAGGGCTACGTCATCTGCGCCGTCATCCTCCCCGACGGCGCCTCCGTCGAACGCACCGACCGCGCCGTCCAAGAAGTCGAATCCTGGTTCAAGCAGCACCCCGCCGTCCAGCACACCATCGCCCTCGGCGGACTCGACATCTTCTCGGGCGGTGTCAACGCCACCAACGCCGCCACCATCTTCGTTCCCCTCAAACCCTGGGACCAGCGCAAGACCCCCGAGCTCCACGCCAAGTCCGTCATCGGCGCCGCATGGCAGCGCTTCGGCGGAAAGAAAGACGCGATCGTCATCACCGTGAACCCCCCGTCCATCCAAGGCATGGGCCAGCGCTCCGGCTTCGAGTTCCAGCTGCAAAGCAAGGGCTCGAGCGACATCGCCGCCCTCGGCGCAACCTCGGACGCCTTCATCGCCAAGCTCCGCGCCCGGCCCGAACTCTCAGGCATCAACTCCACCCTCCGCATCCGCACGCCCCAGCTCTTCGTCGACCTCGACCGCGACCGCGCCAAGGCCATGGGCGTCCCCATCAACGAGGTCTTCTCCGCGATGCAGGCCTACCTCGGCGCGCTCTACGTCAACGACTTCGAGAAGTTCGGCCGCGTCTGGCGAGTCCAGCTCCAGGCCGAGCCCCAGTTCCGCAAGTCCCCCGACGACATCGGACGCATCTTCGTCCGCAGCCAACGCGGCGAGATGGTCCCCCTCGCCGGCCTCATCAACGTCCAGCTCCGCACCGGCCCCAACCTCGTCAGCCGCTTCAACGCCTTCCCCTCGGTGCAGATCACCGGCTCGCCCGCCGCGGGGTACAGCACCGGCGACGCCATGAAGATCCTCCGCGAAGTCGCCGACGCCGAACTCCCCGCGGGCTACGCCTATGACTGGTCGGGCCAGTCCTACCAAGAGATCAAGGCCGGCAACCAAGCGCCGATGGTCATGGCCTTCGGGCTCCTCGTCGTCTTCCTCGTGCTCGCCGCCCAATACGAAGCCTGGGGCCTCCCCGTCGCGGTGCTCCTCGCCGTGCCGCTAGGCATCTTCGGCGCCTTCGCCGCCATCAACCTCCGCGGCATCGAGAACGACATCTACTTCCAGATCGGCCTGCTCACCCTCATCGGCCTCGCCGCCAAGAACGCCATCCTCATCGTCGAGTTCTGTGTCGCGCTGCGCAAGCAGGGCAAGTCGGTAAAGGACTCGGCCATCGAAGCCTCCAAGCTCCGCTTCAGGCCGATCCTCATGACCTCCCTCGCCTTTATCCTCGGCGTCATCCCCCTCGTCATCTCATCGGGCGCGGGCTCCGCCGGGCGACACTCCATCGGCACCGGCGTCCTCGGCGGAATGGTCGCCGCGACCGTACTCGCGGTCTTCTTCGTCCCGCTGTTCTATGTGATCGTCCAAGGACTCAGCGAGCGACTCGGTGGCGCTCCCAAGAAAGAGGCCGCCCCCACCGACCACTGACATCTTATTCGCCCGCTTCGGGCGCACGACTGTTGCCGGCGGCGCAGCGAGCCGCTCTGGGCGGGCCAGCCACCGGAGAGCCCTCACCCCACGCCATTTCTCTTTGTCTTCCCGCCCGCTTCGGGCGCACGGCCGTCGCCGGTGGCGCACCGAGGCTCTTCGAACAAGCCACCGAAGGCCGGGAGTCCCATCCTCCCCGCATCGCGTCCCGGATCGCCACGCCGAAGGCGTGCA
>JBMOHX010000429.1:0-3341 GCA_049317625.1 Phycisphaerales bacterium | reverse complement strand
GAGTGGCGTGCGGTACTACGGGAGTTTCAGCGCGTGATCAGTACTCGCGCCCGCGGAGCGGGCTTGGAGACCCAGCCGGCGGAGCCGGCTGCCACCCCTGATTGTCAGCGGGAGGGAGGGTTCAGGTGTTGCTGAAGGAACGCGAGGAGCTCGGCCCAGGCCCGCTCGCTCGCCTGCTGGTTGTACTGAAACGTCGCGGAAGGGCCGATGAGCGGGATTAAAGAGATCCTGCGTCGCTTGGCGATGGTGGAGACGTCGAAACCGTGGTGCGCATCGGGGTACACGTGGAGCGTGACGGGCTTGCCGTTCACAGTGTCGTTCGCGGCGGCGTACTTGCGGATGTCTTCGGCGGGGCACACGTCGTCGGCTTCGCCCGCGAGGATGAGGATTGGGAAGGACGTGAGGAGCGAGCGGTACTCGTCTGGGATGACGGGGTAGAACAACGCCGCGGCGTCGACGCCGAATGAACCGGCCATTCCCTGAGCGCCAGCGATGTACCACACGCCCTGCGCGCCGAGCGACCAGGCGATGACGCCGCTGGGGCCGTCCATATCGACGAGGCCGCTTTGGCGGGCCCATCGGAGGGCGTCGCCGGTGGCGAGCGCGGCGGGGCGGCCAGGAATGGAGTTGTTGATCTTCGTTGCCTTCGCGTACGCCTTGTAGTCGACGATGATCGTGTCGTAACCGGCCTCGTTTAGCCTGGCCGCGGTGCGGTGGTAGTGCTGCGTGTCGTCGAAGATCTTGAGGCCGGATGCGCCGGGGAGGAGCACGACGACGGGGGTGGCCGCGGTGCGCGTGGTGGCGCGGCTGACGATGAAGACCTCTTCGGGGTGAGTGAGAGCTGCCGGAGTGGAGGTGGGCTCCTGGTTCTCGGCCGAAGGCTTTGCGCAGGAGATCAGTGTGGCGAGGAGGAGGAGGGGGAGCAGGCGGAAGAGTTTGGTCATGCAGTACTCCGTCCTTGCGGGCAGGGGCGCGTTCGGGCAGGATACCGGGGAGGACAGAAATGGGCCGCGCGGCTTGGCCTGCGGAAGACCTAGGTCTTGCGATCGAACTGCTCGCGTCCAGAGGGTGGGTCGGCTTCGGCGGCTTCCTCCGGATCGCTGTCGTCCGCTTCCTCTGGATCGTCCTCAACGGTTTCCTCGGCTGGTCGGCGCAACGCGAACTTCAGGCACGGGATGCCGATCACGATGAGCCCCGCGAGTGCACTCAGCACCGAGTTCTGCGATCGCTTGGAGACCGTGAACTTGCCGCCCGAGGCGACGAGTTCGAGCGTCAGGTAGCCCGCGAAGGTGACGAAGATCAGGCCCGCAAGGACGCGCCACATGAGGCCGGACGTCTTTGGCCTCGACAACGCCGCGGCGAGCACGACGGCGCAGAGGATCTCCACCCACCCGACGGCCACCGCCGCCTTGGTCGTCCATGTCGGGACGAGGAGCGGCATCGCGATCATGCCGATGAGCACGACGATGGAGACGGTGATGCGGAAGGCGAGGCTCATGGTGTGGTTCGGGCGTGGCATCCGCCTTCTGGCGGATGAGTCTATCGCGGGCTCCGCCCGCGGGTGGCGTGCGGTACCGCGGGGGTTTCGTCGCGTGATCAGTCCTCGCGCCCGCGGAGCGGGCTTTGTGACCCAGCCGGCGGAGCCGGCTGCCACGTGGCATCCGCCTTCTGGCGGATGAGTCTGACGCGGGCTCCGCCCGCGGGTGGCGTGCGGTACTGCAGGGGTTTCGTCGCGTAATCAGTACTTGCGCCCGCGGAGCGGGCTTTGAGACCCAGCCGGCAGAGCCGGCTGCCACGTGGCATCCGCCTTTCGGCGGATGAGTCTAACGCGGGCTCCGCCCGCGGGTGGCGGGCGGTACTGCGGGGGTTTCGACGCGAGATCAGTCCTCGCGCCCGCGGAGCGGGCTTTGAGACCCAGCCGGCGGAGCCGGCTGCCACTCACACGGCCCGTCGTACGCGTGATTGACCGGGTCGATGCGGCGCATGGGCTTTTCTCGCGTCTGTTCCTCGACAACGTGCGCGACCAGCCCGGGTGTGCGCGCGATCATGAAGATGCCGTTGAAGACCTTTGGATCCAGGCCCAGGTCGGAGAGGATCGCGCCCAGGGCGCCGTCGACGTTGATCGGCAGCGGCTTGCCGATCGCCGCGAACGCTCGCTCGATGGCGCGGGCCGCGCCGATGTGCGTGTGGGGTTCCGCTGAGAGCCCGGCCGCCGCGGCGAGCTCGAAGAGCTTGGCCGTGCGCGGGTCCTTCGTGTGGATCCGGTGTCCGAAGCCGCCGATGCGGTCGCCGGAGGCCTTGATGCGGGTGACTTCGTCCATCGCGACGTCGTCGATGGAGCGGCGAGAGCTTGATGCCACATCGAGCAGCTGGCGCAGGTAGCGGCCAGCGTCCTCGATCGCGCCGCCGTGGTGCTTGTTGATCGACATGATCCCTGCGGCCACGGATTGCGAGAGGCCCGCGCCGGTGCTCGCGACGGTGCGTGCCGCGAGGCACGAGGGTGGCGTTGCGCCGTGGTCGATGCTCGAGACGAGGATCGCGTCCATCAGCCGCGCGGTCTTCTCGTCGGGGAGTGTGCCGGTGAGGATGAGATAGACGGCCGCGCCGAAGGAGACGTTGCCCATGAGGGACGCGATGTCCTTGCCTCGCACCGCGACCTCGTTGGGGCGGATGCGGGTGACGGCTGTGGTCCAGACGGCCTTGCGTTCCGCGTCCGACATGAGGGAGCCGGAGTGCTTCGAGCGGAGGACGGAGACGACGGCGTCGGGGAGTTCGCCAAAGGCGTCGACGACTGTGGCGCCGGCCTCGCGCAGCGCGGCGACCTTGCCCGCGTGCGTGCCCTTGTTCCCCTCGATGATCGCGCCCGCGTGGCTGAACCGTGTGCCGGCGCGGGCGGCTTTGCCGCCGATATACGCGATGACTGGCTTGGTGAGTCTCTTCGCCGCGATCATCTCCGCGAGTTCTTCCTCCTGCGATCCGCCGATCTCGCCGAAGACGACGATGGCGTCGGTCGCGGGGTCGTTCTCGAACATCGCGGCGACTTCGGGAATGCGCAGGCCGAGCACGGCGTCGCCGCCGATGTGCACGATCGAACTGATACGCACGCCCGCCTGACCGCAGTAGTACGCGGTGCTCGACGACATCCCGCCCGAGCGCGAGATGATGCCGACGCCGGTGCCGCCGGGGAGCGGGGGCTTGAACCACTCGCGTGCGGACTCGGCGCGCCCGCCGATCATGCCCACAACGGCCTGCCCGGGGCTCGCGATGCCGAGGGTGTTGGGGCCGACGAAGTTCGCGCCCTTGGCTTTCGCCGCGGCGGCGATCTCCATCGCGTCCCACAC
>JBMOHX010000428.1:0-3357 GCA_049317625.1 Phycisphaerales bacterium | reverse complement strand
GGCGGTAGCAGCGCCCCCGGCTTTGACCGTGCGGCTGGCGCAGTGCGGGCCGCCGAGATGTGGGACCCGGTAACGGAGCGATGGCGAGTCATGGCGAGCGCCGCCCGGTACCGAGGGTACCACTCCAATGCGCTGCTGCTGCCCGATGGACGCGTCCTCGTCGCCGGCGGTGGTCATCCCAATCCACTCGACGGCCCCGCCGAGCCCAATGCTGAGATCTTCTCGCCGCCATACCTATTCAGAGGGCCGCGCCCTGCAATCACTTCCGCGCCGTCGGCGGTCGTGTACCGGCAGACGTTCGAGGTACGAACCCCCGACGCGGCGAGCATCGCGAACGTGAACTGGATACGCCTCTCTTCGGTCACGCACGCATTCAACCAGAACCAGCGGATCAACCGTCTCGACTTCACGGCTACGGCAACTGGGCTTCTCATCACTGCGCCCTTGTCCCCCGACCTATGCCCGCCAGGTCATTACATGCTGTTTATTCTGAACGGAGAGGGTGTTCCGTCGGTCGCGGAAGTTGTACGAATCGGCTCATCTATCCCTCCCACTCCGCCAACCGCTGCGATCACGTCTGCGGTCGTCAGCACTGCGGTGGGCGCAGCGAACCTCCGCGTCACTGTGCGCTACGCCGACGACCAGTCGTTGAGCTGGAGTTCGATTGATGGCGGCGATGTGGAGCTTCGGCGAGCCGGAGGTGCGACCACCGCGGCCGCGCTCGTGAGCCGCACGCTGGGTCCGGCCAACGTGGTAACGGCTGTGTACAGCTTCGCCGCTCCGGGCGGCGCGTGGGACTCTACGGATAACGGCACGTATTCGGTGTGGCAACGCCCGAACGAGGTTTGGGACAATGTCGGCAATCCTGTGGCCACGCAGAACCTGAACTCGTACGCCTTGTGGTTCAATGACCCGACCGCCGCGGTGGTCTCGGAGGTCGTCGAGAACGGTGGGACGTACTTCGATGCGACCGTGTCCTACGCCGACGTCGCCGGGAGTCCGAGCGGCATTTCGTGGGGTTCGGTGAGCAATGGAGATGTTGAGTTCATCGGACCCCGTTACTCCTCGGAAGGGACCTTGCGGACACGCACGACCTTACCGGGAGGCCAGCTTCTGGCGACGTATCGCTTCCCCGCCCGCGACGGATATTGGGACTGGACGGACAACGGTGCGTACTCTCTTCGTGTACGCGCGAATCAAGTGTGGGATCTGCAGGGTTACACGGTCGCACCCCTGGCGTTGCGAACGTACAACCTCTATTTTCAGACACCGCACGCGGCGGTCATCAGTACCACCGTTGCCGCCGGCAGCACCAACATGCTCATCGCCATCGCGTACCGCGCGAACAACCGGTACATGAACTGGAACTCGCTGAGTTCTGGAGACGTCGAGCTTTCGGGTCCAGGCGGATATGTGGGCGCGAGTACGCTGGTCAGCCGAACGTACAGCGCGTCGAACAACACCTACACCGTTGTCTATCGAATCCCGGCTCGCAACGGAACGTGGGATCCGACCGACAACGGGACCTACATGCTTCGCTTTAGACCTAACGAAGTGCTTGATGCCCTCGGCTACCCAGTACCCGCCCTCACGATCCAAACGTACGGACTGTGGTTCTGACGAGCCTGCACTTCCTGAGCCACCGCGAGTGAGATGGTGGTCCGGAGACGGCATCCCCGGCGGAGAGATCCACGACGTGGCGGTGGCGTTTGACCGCAACAGCAACATCACGAGCACCGATGAAAGCCTCGCGACGGGCCTGGCCGGCGAATGCCCGGCCAAGCGGGACGCGAAGTTCACGATGGACGAGCTGAACCGGATGATGCGGTGAATCAGGGAGTGGAGCGTGCGGGCCGTTTCCAGAAACCTGCTGTGGACAGCCTCGATTCTGGTGGGGCTCGCGGTGCTTTACTTTGGCACGCTCCTTTTGTGCACGTTTGGTCCGTGGACCTTCTTCCGCATCGGGGGGCTTCCCGCGGAACTTCCTTGGACCGGCGTGTCGGTTCGAGAGAGCAAGAAGGCAGCGGAAGCGATCGCGGCGGAGCTGTTGAAGTATCGCGGTCAAACGGGTGCTTGGCCGGTCGATCTCGTGCAGACCGGCGGCGCGACCGGTTACCAGCCGCCGCGAGCGGGGAGACCTCAGTGGTTCTAGGGCGTCGACTCCCCGACGATCGCGAAGCTGAAGTTTGGCAGTTTGGAGGCGTTTGGATCTACGGCGGATGATCCGGACCCCGGACTCTCGCTGATCATCCATGCGTCGGGTCGGTTGGTGTGGGAGGAGTGGTGAGATGAGTTGGGGCTGGAGAGACGCGGCGAGAGGGATGGTGCGGTGGGTTGGTGCTGTCGCTGGGTGAACACGGACAGCGGCTGGAAAGCCGCTGGGACCCAGCCACAGGAATGGGGGAAGGCCGTAGGCCATAGGCCGGAGGCCATGGGGAAGAGCTGGGGGCGGTGGGTCGGGATTTCCGGCAGACTCAGCTCATGCCCGCCCGTCCATCGATTCGTCCCACATTTTAATGCCGCGGCGTTCCTTGATGAAGATCGAGCCCACGACGAGCGTGAGGAAGGCGATGGCCATGGGGTAGAGGAGACCCGCGTAGAGCTTCATTGAGCTGCCGGGGAACTCGCGGATGGTGTAGTTGCTGATCCAGGTCGCGGCGAAGGGGACGAGCCCGCCGAAGACGCCGTTGCCGATGTGGTACGGCAGGCTCATGGAGGTGTAGCGGATGCGTGTGGGGAACATCTCGACGAGCAGCGCGGCGATCGGGCCGTAGACCATCGTGACGTACGTGACGAGGATGCACACGAGGCCCATGGTGATGAGCATCGGCCCGCCGCCGAGCTTGACTTCGCGTGCGACGGTCTCGCTGACGCGCGTCGTGGCGCGGTCGATGGTCGTTTTGGTCTCGGTCACCACGGAGCCGTCGGTGTATGCGAGGGTGCTCTTCGCGACGGTGACGACGTCGCCGGTCTGGGCCTTCAGCGAGGGGTCGTCGCGGTCGAGGGTGCGGACGGTCGGCGTGCCGAGGGGCGTGGCGACTTCTGAAACGGGCGACTTGCGGGAGAGATCCGCCTGGGCGTAGATGCCCTTGAACAGCGGGATGTACGTCAGCACCGCGAGCAGGCAGCCCAGCATGATGAGAGGCTTGCGGCCCACTTTGTCCGACAGCGACCCCATGACCACGAAGAAGGGCGTCGCCACCAGCAGCGCGACGCCGATGATGATGTTGCTCTGCACGAGTTCGACGTTCGCCGTCTTCTGCAGGAAGAAGAGGGCGTAGAACTGCCCGGTGTACCACACCACGCCCTGCCCCGCCGCGGCGCCGAAGAGCGCGATCAGCACGTGCTTCAGGTTGT
>JBMOHX010000427.1:0-3372 GCA_049317625.1 Phycisphaerales bacterium | reverse complement strand
GCGATGCAGTTGGAGCCTCACATGCCGTACGCGTACCCCGGTCAACCTGGTGCCAAAGTTCAGTACAAGCCCCGTTACGACAACTTCATCGGCGGCAAGTGGGCCGCTCCGGTCAAGGGGCAGTACTTCGACGTGATCACGCCCATCAGCGGCAAGCCCTACACACAGGCCGCGCGATCGACCGCGGAGGACATCGAGCTCGCGCTGGATGCGGCGCACCGCGCGGCGGAGGCATGGGGCAAGACGCCTCCCGCCGAGCGTGCGAACGTTCTTCTCAAGATCGCGGACCGCATCGACGCGAACCTCGAGCTCCTGGCGTACGCCGAGACCGTGGACAACGGCAAGCCGATCCGCGAGACTCTCAACGCGGACATCCCGCTCGCGTCGGACCACTTCCGGTACTTCGCGGGGTGCGTGCGGTCGCAGGAAGGGACGATCTCGGACATCGATGCCAACACCGTGGCGTACCACTTCCACGAACCCCTCGGCGTCGTCGGTCAGATCATCCCGTGGAACTTCCCCATCCTGATGGCGGCGTGGAAGCTCGCGCCGGCCCTGGGCGCGGGCAACTGCGTGGTGCTCAAGCCCGCGGAATCAACGCCCGTCAGCATCCTCGTGCTCGCCGAACTCATCGCGGACCTGCTCCCACCCGGCGTGCTCAACATCGTCAACGGCTTCGGACGCGAGGCCGGCTTTCCGCTGGCGACCTCCAAGCGCATCGCGAAGATCGCGTTCACCGGTTCCACGTCAACCGGCCGCGTCATCGCGCAAGCCGCGGCGAACAACCTGATCCCCGCGACACTCGAACTCGGCGGCAAGTCCCCGAACATCTTCTTCGCCGACGTCGCCGATGCGGACGACGCCTACTTCGACAAGGCCATCGAAGGTCTCGTGCTCTTCGCGTTCAACCAGGGCGAGGTGTGCACGTGCCCCTCGCGCGCGTTGATCCAGGAGTCGATCTACGACCGCTTCATGTCCCGCTGCCTCACCCGGACCGCCGCGATCAAGCAGGGCAACCCGCTCGACGTGACGACGATGATCGGTGCCCAGGCCTCGAAAGAGCAGATGACCAAGATCATGTCGTACCTCGACCTGGGCCGTCAGGAAGGCGCTGAAGTGCTCATCGGCGGCAGCGCGGCGGCCATGAGCGGAGACCTCGCGGGCGGGTACTACATCCAGCCGACGATCTTTAAGGGCCACAACAAGATGCGGATCTTCCAGGAGGAGATCTTCGGACCGGTGCTCGCGGTCACGACGTTCAAGACCGAGGCGGAAGCGCTCGAGCTCGCCAACGACACCCTCTACGGCCTCGGCGCCGGTGTGTGGAGCCGCAACGGCAACGTCGCGTACCGCATGGGGCGCGCCATCAAGGCCGGCCGCGTGTGGACGAACTGCTACCACGCCTACCCGGCCCATGCGACGTTCGGCGGGTACAAGGAATCCGGCATCGGCCGCGAAACCCACAAGGTCATGCTCGACCACTACCAGCAGACCAAGAACCTGCTCGTGAGCTACAGCGAGAACAAGCTCGGTTTCTTCTGAACCCCAAGCCGAGCCGTCAGATCGAAAAGTTCACACCCGCCGCGGTGGCAAAGAGCCGCCGCGGCGATTTTCTAGACTCGCGAGGTACCCAACATGATCCAACGCGTTGTCGCGACCCCAGGAGCGCTCGCGCTCATCGAAGAGCTCAAAGCAAGGTACGGTGCGATCATGTTCCACCAGTCCGGGGGCTGCTGTGACAACAGCGCCGCCAACTGCTACCTGCCGACAGACCTCACGATCGGCCGCTACGACGTGTTGCTCGGAGAAGTGGGGGGCGTCCCCTTCTACATCGGGAAGCTCCAGTACGAGTACTGGAAGCACACGCAGCTGATCCTCGATGTTGTCGAGGGCCACGGCGGAACGCTCTCTCTTGAGGGCGACACGGGCAAGGCGTTTCACACGCGCTCCAGGCTGTTCACCGATGAGGAGTGGGCTCAGATCAAAGATCAGGTGCAGCGTGACCTTGAGTGAACGGGTGCGCGTCACCCCCGCGAGCAACTACTGCGTCGCCCGCGTCCACTCTCTCACAGCAGCCCCAAGATCCAACCCTCAGTCTCTGCCGCGCAGCGGTCCGCGACCGAAAGGCTCGGCGCGAAGCACACGGCCAAGCCTCCGCGTAGGTCCGCGCCCCTCATCCACTCTGCAACGGCCCACGCGTCGTGCTGGTCGGGCGTGCGGCCCTCACGCGGAAACGTGCGACTCCAAAGCGAGGGGTAAACCTCCGCGATGACGGACCGACCTTCGGGCGGCACCCAGCCGTCGAACGGCCAGAAATGCACGCGGCCGGGGATTCGGTTGCGAATGTACCGCAGCCACGGCAGGCCCGCGTGCGTCGATTTGGCGACGGACCCTTGGACGTCGAAGTGGAACACCGACTTCGCCGCGCCCGCTCGCAACTCCGCGACCCGTCTCCACCGGCTGTCGCCGCCGCGTGCCGCACCATTGCCCACCTCGCCATCGCGAACAAACTGGACATACGTGTTGTCCTCGTCCGTCGGCCAGTGACGGCAGAAATCATCCAAGAACGCCGGCCAGTCTCGGGGCAGGCCGTGCCTTTCGAAGTACTTCAGTGGGAACGAGAACCCGTGGTCGATCCCCACCAGCGTGGGCAGATCTCCCGAAAGCTGTTGCACGAGCCACTCCGCAAGCCCGCGTCGAGTCCAGTGCTTGCGCGGACTCGGCGGCGGCGCCACCTCAACCGGCGAACAGGCTCGATCCGCCGCGTAGACACGCACGCCCGGGAGGCTTGAAGTTGGTGTCTCCGCTCCGGAGTAGTCGACACCGACGTATCGCCAGAACATCGGTGTACTGGTTTCCATCGAGGAACCCCCGATCGCTCAACGGTGACGGCGAGAGGCCGCTGCGGCGTCGGTCAACTGACCGGATTCCGGCGTTTGGGAGCCGCACTCCCCGAGGGGGGGAGGTAGACAGAAACGCCTGTATTCAGCCGAGCTTTTCGAAGTGGAGCGGACGTGAGTCGAACACGCGACCTCATCATTGCGAACGATGCGCTCTACCAACTGAGCTACCGCCCCATATGTCCCGCCGACGGCCTTCCGCGGTGGGGGAGGAGAGTCTAGGCACCCTCCCGGCCGGCTTCGAGCCGTCGTCAAGCCGGGCCTCTCAGTCCGAGCCGGCACGCGCGAAGCAGACCCGGTCCCGCGCTCACCGGCCACGGGTTCGTGTCTCGGTCGGCTCCAGACTACCATCCGGCACGAATGCCCTCGCCAGACCCCTCGAACTCCGCGCACGCCGGAACGCCTCGCGTCGCCGTGATCGTTAGCACGTACAACGCCTCCATCACCCGCCGGCTCGAGGCCGGGGCGGTGG
>JBMOHX010000426.1:0-3389 GCA_049317625.1 Phycisphaerales bacterium | reverse complement strand
GCTGCCGGGTGCTCCGGACTCCGTGGAGTCGGAAGGTCTCGCGGATCTCTTCGAGGCTCGGTCGCATGCGAACCAGTGTCCTCCGGAAGCGGTAGTGAAGACTATAGCCCCGCGACGGGGCAGGAAGGACTCTCGGTGCTGCCCACGGAAGTGCGATGCGAGTCTTGTGGCTACGCCCTCACGGACCTCGAGGAAGAGCGGTGTTGCCCGGAGTGCGGACGGCCGATAGCCCAGAGTCTGCCGGGATCGCGGACTGGCTCTCCATGGCAGGTCGCGCCGTGGCCGTACGGGTTCATTCGCACCGCGTTCGCGGTGCTTGTCCGACCGCGAGCGGTCTTCGGCGCGATCCGGATGGACGATCGATCCTGGCGCGGACTGCTCTTCGCCAACCTGCTCGTGGCGTCGTTCCTGCTGGTGGACCCATGGTCGGGCGTCTTCATCGGCGACCCGGCGCGAGGCCTGCATGGCGAGCCGATGTGGGTTCAGCTTCCCGTCCGCGCACTGGTGCTCGGTGTCGAGACCCTGATCGGGGCCTTTGTGCTCGGGTTGCTGTCGGTCGGCGTGGAGTCGGTGCTCCGGATGGCGGGCGTGAAAGGCCCGGTGGCGCGGCAGGTCGTTGCCCATGCCGGTGCGGGATGGGTCGCCTTCGCGGCGCTCCCGCTGCTGGCAATGGCGACGTATTACTCGGTGTATCGTTTCGGTGGCGACTGGGTTCAGCGGCTCGCGGGCAGGACGGTGGACCTGAGGCCTTTGCTTCTGGATCCGCTGTCGGTCGGCACGATGGCCGCGGGGCTGCTGGTGGGGGCCGGATTCGTGAGCGGCACGGCGCTACTTCTTACCCGATACGTGGTCGGGTACAAGTGCTGCCGGTACTGCGCTGCCGCGGAGCCGGCTCAGGTGCAGTTGGTGTCCCACTGACCGAAGAACGCGATGACGTCGTCGCCATCGGTGCCGCCGGAGCCATCCGCGTCGGCGTTGTTGGCGTCCCAGTCGCTGAAGAACGCGATCACGTCGTCGCCGTCGACGGCGCCGTCGTGGTTCCAGTCGGCGATGCACCCGGGGGTGTAGGTGATGGTGAGCAGGGGACGGCTCGACTCGGTCGCGTTCTCGCGCGACGCGATCCGCTTCGCGGTGATTCCATTGACCTCGTCACCGATCGCGACGATGCCGAAGTTCGCGTCCGGGTCGGCCAGCATGTCCGCGACCGCGGCGGTGAGTTCCGCACCAGAGAAGACATAGCTCCCGACGCCGCTCATTGACTTGGAGGCCAGAACGGCCGTGTCGAAATCGCCGCCGAGGTTCGTCCAAGCTTCGTTGGGGAAGAAGCGGTAGGCCCAGGTCGCGTCTCCCGCTACGGCCGCGGCACCACCGGCACCACCGCCGGGGCCAACGCGGTCGCCCTCGCCCCAGTCTGCCAGCATCCGGTGCAGCGTCGTGACCGCGGGACCGGCATTCGTCTGGTTCACGGTCAGCTGAAGCTCGACGGCGGTGATCGTCGCGCCGGCCGGCACGGCGCCGGCAACGTCGAACTGCATCATCGCGCGCCGGATGCGTCCGGAGCCGGTGCGACCGACAAAGAGCTGGCCGCCGCCGCCGCTGAGCTGCGCCGTCGGCAGGTCCGGCTCAAACAGGCTCGCGTCCTTGCGTGGAAACAAGGAAACCTGTTCCTGAGCAAAGAGGCTCGGAGCGCAGACGGTGAGACAGGCCACGGCGGCAACGTGCGGAATCAGACGCATCGACGATTCTCCCATGGGGTCCGGACGGACCAACGGGCGTGGCTCTCCAAGCCCAGCCCGATTGGTACAGCCTCAATGTACACCGCGACCCGGGCCATTGCGGAAACTTGTTTTGATTCCCGGACCTCATCCCCCCCCGGGGGCCGTCGGAACGACCGCGGATTCCAGTTCGGCGGCCCGCTTCTCCACGTTACCGGCCTCTTCGGCCCATTCCTGTCGGCCGCGTGCGGACGCGGCCGCTCTCAGCAGGTTCGCGAAGCTCCGGTGCAGTTCGGCGTCCCGGGGCGCGAGTGCGAGTGCCGGGCGAAGGGCCGCGACCGCCTCCTCAACTCGGTTCATACGGAAGCAGAGCTGCGCCTGTGCGATGTACAGCGGGACGAACTCGGGGTACGCCGCGCGGCCCGCGGCAACCGCGCCCAGCGCGTCCTCTGTCTTTCCGGCCGAAGCGAGGATGCCAGCGCACTCGAGGTACGCCTGCGAGGGCACCGTGTCCTTGAACTCGAGCACCTGACGGGCGAGAGTGGCGGCTCCCTCGGCGTCGCCGTTCTCAAGCAGTTTGACGGCGAGAGCGAACCGCATGCGGTACATGCGCGGGTGCGCGTCGACGATCTCTCGGGCCGCGCCGTTGATCTCGTCGGGTCCCTTGCCTTGCAGCGCCATGACCAGGGTCATGCTAATCGCGAGCTCCTCGTTCGCCTCGGGGTACTCCATCGCGCGGCGCATCCAGCGTTCGGCGCCGGGGAGATCCTTCTTGACGACGTGGAACCAGGCCATACGAGCAGGGGTTTCGGGTGGGAGTCGCCATCCGAAACCGCCGTTGCTGAAGGAGTCGGCCCTCGAGTACGCCGCGATGCCCGCATCGGCGTGGCGCACGTGCTCGGGCTTGGGCTGGTACTCGGGGGTGAGAACGACGTTTTCCGGGATGATGATCTTGAGGTCGTGGTAGTCGCCGGTGAGCATGTTGGCATCGCGCATCGCGCCCCATACTCCAGAGGCTCCGATCGCGATGGCAACGAACGCGAAAGCCGCGCCCGCGGGCCGCAGTTTGCCTCGCTGCCTCAACTGGAAACCATGGAGCCGAACGTTCTGGACGGTCACGACTTTCCAGAGCTTCCAGAGCATGAAAACAGAGCACGCGGCCATCCCCATCGCCATGAGGAGCGCGATGTGATCGAACATGCCGCGGAAGCCGCAGAAGAGCACCCATCCAACGGCGAGGACGACGAGTTCTCCCCAGAGGGAAAGGTCGTACTCGGGCCGTTGGGCGCGGGGCCCGGCCTCGGGACGGGCCTTGGCGAAGATGGACGGAAGGCCGAAGGTGAACTTCAGCGCGTCGTTGGGGCAGACGTTGACGCAGTCGAAGCACTTCATGCACCCGGGGTCCACGACGCGGCCGAACTCCTTGACTTCCTGATGGACGCGGACGTTGGAGTCGCACGCGGCGGTGCAGTGGCCGCACTGGTTGCAGTTGTCGTTGACCTCGATTCGCCCGAGCGAGAGTTTGTCGAGGGGGGCAAAGAACCCGCCGTAGGGGCAGCCGTACGTGCAGAAGCCCTTGGATCCGAGGAAGTAGACGGTTGCGAATCCGCAGATGAGGAGAAACGGTGGCGCCATCCACCACGGGCCGAAGGTTTCCCAGAAGTTGTCGGTCAT
>JBMOHX010000425.1:0-3410 GCA_049317625.1 Phycisphaerales bacterium | reverse complement strand
ACGTTCTTGAGGATCATCGCCATCCGCTGGTTCTGGGCCAGTTGTTCGCGTGTGCGGATCAGGAAGTCCCAGTAGAAGACCGTGAACGGGCAGGCCGATGGGCCGCTGCGTTCGGCGGGGTCGTAACGGCAGCCGGTGCAGTAGTTGCTCATCCGCTGGATGTACTTTCCGCTGGCCGCGTAGGGCTTCGTGCCGACCAGGCCGGTGATGCCCTTGGCTGCGCCCTCACGCCTGTCGGCGTGCATGACCATGCCCAGCGTGTTGGGCCGCGTGACCCAGTCCACGCCGTCGACGAACATGCCCAGGTACCAGTCGCTGACGGTCCGAGGGTGGACGCCGCTGATGAGGGCGAAGTTGCCGGTGACCATCAGGCGCTGGATGTGGTGACCGAAGCCGGTCTCGAGCACCTGGCCAACGCAGGCTTTCATGCACGCCATGTCGGTGTCGGCGGTCCAGTAGAAGGGCGGCAGCTCGCCGTGCTGGTCGAGCCCGTTACGATCGGCGTACGTGGGGCCTTCGAGCCAGTAGACGCCGCGGATGAACTCGCGCCAGCCGATGATCTGCCGCACGAACGCCTCGACGGATTTCAGCGGTGCGGTGCCGGCGCGGTACGCCTCAATGGCCCGCTCGCAGCACTCGCGCGGATTCAGTAGCTGGAGATTGAGCGAGCTGGAGAGCGTGGAGTGGTAGAGCGTCGGCTCACTGGTCCACATCGCATCCTCAAAGGGACCGAACTGGGGTAAGCGGTGCGTGATGAAGTCGTCCAGCGCGGCAAGGGCCTGTTCTCGCGTCACTGGCCAAGCGAAGGAATCGACGGTGCCGGGTAGATCGGGGAGGACCCGTTTCATCGCCGCGAGTACTCCGCGGGTGGTCTGATCCGGCTTGAAACTCAGCGGCGAGCGCGGCCGCGGACTGGGGCCTTGCTTGCCGAAGGGCAGCCGGTTTTCCTTGTCGAAGTTCCAAACGCCGCCCGCGGGCTTGGCGCTCTTACCCTTGCCTTCCATGAGGTAGCCGGTCTTGCGACGCTGCTCTCGATAGAAGAACTCCATCGTGAGCGAGGTCCGATCTTTGGCCCATGCGGCAAACTCGTCGCAAGACGTGATGAAGTGGTCGTCGGGCAGGATACTGAGCGGGATGCCGGTGGAGTCGCGGATGCGTTCGAGCATCGCCAGCACACGCCACTCACCCGGGTGAATGCAGACGATCTGGGATGGGCTGAGGGCGGCGGCCGCGCGGGCGATCTCCGTCTCGAACGCGCCGGTATTGTCGGGGTCGTCAAGGGTGACGTACCGGACTCGGAGCTTTCGCCGAACCAACTCGGCGGCGAAGTGGCGCATCGCGGAAAGAAACAGGGCCGTCCGCTGCAGGTGGCTGGGAACATGGCGAGATTCGGTCGCCACTTCCATCATGAGGACGGTGTCTTCGGGTCCAAGCCCGCGGATCAGCGTGGAATCCAGGTCGAGTTGATCACCGAAAGCAATGATGAGTCGTGCCCCGATCGGCGGGGGCAACGAGCGCATCGAGGACACAGCGGGAGCACGCGGCATCGGACTGAATCGTACGACGGAGATCGGAGTTCGTAGCCGGCACCAGAGGATCGTTTCGTGCCCAACCAGCACCTCCCGAACAAGCCCTGTGCTCACTGCAAGCGAGCGTTCACCTGGAGGAAGAAGTGGGAGCGGGACTGGGCGAGCGTGAAGTACTGCTCAAAGAAGTGCGCAGCGGCCGCGAAGTCGGGTGGCCGCACGTAGCACCAGCCGCTGGCACGCTGTGCGGAGCGTGGACCTCCCTCTCGCAAATCCTTGCCCGACGTCGGTTCCGACATTCAGGAGGATCAGCATCGCGGCGTTCTTCAAGAGTTCGGAGTTTCAAGTGTGTGCACGCGACGTCTTCGCGTGGCATCAGTCGCCCGGCGCGCTCAAGAAGCTGATCCCCCCGTGGGAGAACGTGACCGTCGAGCAAGCGCCCGCGTCGCTGGGCGATGGTGCGAAAGCCGTGCTCCTGCTGCATCTCGGGCCTCTCAAACTGCGATGGGTCGCTTTGCACCGGGACTTGATCGATCGAGGCGAGGACGGGGGCGAGTTCACCGACGAGCAAGTCTCCGGGCCGTTCGCGTCATGGGTGCACCGGCACGTCGTGCAGGCGACGGGACCAAACAGCTGCGTGCTTGAGGACCGCATCGAGTATGCGGTTCCGCTCGGGCGGCTAGGAGGGTTGCTTGCAGGATGGCATGTGCGGAAGAAGCTGGCGCGGATGTTCGACTATCGGCATGACGCGACCCTCTCGGCGTTGCAGGCCTCGGAGAGCAACCGCGGCCAGTGATACTCCGCGAACAACACTCACTCCGGAGTAGATGCGTCGCTCGCTCGATGCCGTTGGTGCGACAACCTCGTGTGGAGGGCCGCGCTGGTCCTCGCGCCGACCTGGACGCGCGAGGGTTTAGGCGTATGGCCATCGGACGCGGAACCAAGCCCCCATCTATGGGCGTGCATCGGCATGATCCTGGGCGCGTGCGGGCTGCGATACATGATCGCCGCGCGAGACCACTCGCGACACTGGCCGATCGTTCTGGTGGGCCCGCGCGGGAAGATTCGTCGACCAGTCGGCTTTGTCGACGCGGCGATGTGCGGGCACCGCCCCTGTTCGATGGAGTTGACGCTCCTCACGAGCGATTCTTTGTGGTGGATTCCCTTCGTCATGATCCGGTGGCACGCGGCGAAGGAGGCGCACCCGACGCCACCGACGGGGACCGGAACCGCCGGGCTTAACGTCGACGGTGCGATGTGGCCAACCGAACGGCGAGTTTGACGCCGTCGGGGGGACGTGCGATTCGCCGTCCCGCTCCCCGGTCTGGATCTGGCCAAGCCGTCAAACAGAAACGCCACGCTTTCGCGTGGCGTTCTAAAACTCCCCGTGTAGGACTCGAACCTACAACCTACCGGTTAACAGCCGGTCGCTCTACCATTGAGCTAACAGGGAATGTCGCCGCGACCTCGCGGCAGGGGAACACTAACCCACCTACGCCCCATCGTCAAGACCCGAAGGCTCTTCGGCCTCGCTTCTCTTGCTTCTCGATCACCCGCCGCGGGATGGCGCGGGTCTGAGGGTTGTGCCGATTGCGTCGGCCCGCTCGGCCCGTGCCCCACCGACGCCCGAACGCTGCCTATTGCCTCCCCGCGGCGTGAGGGCTATAGTCTCCGCCCAACTCGCCCCAATCGGGCGCACACGCGGAGCTTGGTCATGAAGGACGGCATTCATCCTCGGTACTTCCCCAACTGCAAGGTCTACCACAACGGCCAGGTCGTCATGACCGTCGGGGCGACTGTCCCCGAGCTGCACGTCGAAGTGTGGTCCGGCTCGCACCCCTTCTTCACCGGCAAGCAGACCTTCGTCGACGCCGCGGGCCGCGT
>JBMOHX010000424.1:0-3410 GCA_049317625.1 Phycisphaerales bacterium | reverse complement strand
GTGAGACCACGCGGCCACCGCGAGGCTGAGCAGCAACTGGAATCTCATCGCGAGGATGTTGTCGTGGAGCGAGGCGTCACCGGTCGGGAGCGTGCCGTCGGAGTTCAGCACCGTGTTGCCGAGCGACGGGTGCCCGCGTCCGTTGAACTTCATCCCCAGGTATTGCTGAGCCAGAGCGGACCGGTCGTTGAGGCAGACCGCGAGGAACTTGAAGATGGGGTACTCGACGACGTCGCCCGGGTAGAACCGCGCCGCGGGGAGTCTGACCTCGCGGAAGTCGTTGTCGTACCGCAGCGAGGCGTCGCTCTCGGGATCGGAAGCGGGCGCGCCGGGCCGAGGGTGATGCAGCACGCGGCGCGGGCCTTTCCACAGCCGCACCCAGGCGGGGAAGGGCAGATCGACCGTATTCCCTTGCTCGGCCGACACCGGCCGCGCGGCCGCCCGTGCCATTCCCGCGACCACCGCATCGACCCAGGTCGAGCCGCGGAGGCACCGGTCTTCCGCGGCGGCCGGGTACCAGGCGGCGAGCGCACGCCGAGCTTCGCGGCCGCGGAGTTGCTCCGCCCAGCCGCGGAGAACGTCAACGTACGAGCACTCCTCTCGCACCACAGCCCGCCTCAGGGGCACGATCCAGTTCAGATTCGGCATCGACTAGCTCCGGGAATCGGCCTCGTACAACTCACTCAGCCGGTCTCGCGTCGCGTCATCCGGCTCGCCGGAGACCTCCAGCCCGTTCGCGGCTTGGAACGCCCGTATCGCGTCCGCAAGAAGTTGGGTCTGATCTTCGTTCTCTTCCCCAGCGTGGTAGCCGAGGCTGTTCAGCCGATGCTTGAGACCGGTGAGTTTCGAGACCGGATCCAAGTGGCCGACCGCGAACTCGTACTCCTCCGGGCCGGTGCTCGCTTCGAGGGTCATGTGAACCGTCCGAGCCGCGGGGGGGATGGGGAAATCCGCGTAACCCTCGTCGTTGAGCGTGCCGTCGGGCCCGTGAACATTGTCGATCCGGGTGGTGAACGAAACCCCTTTGCGTGGCTCGCCGCCGAACAGGAATCGGATCTTGAAGATGCTCGGCACGCCGCGCCGGCGAAACCGGTGCTTGCGCTCTGTGGGGCACTGCTCGAGACGAGGGGTGAGCGGGGGAACGAAGAGCTCGTCGCCCGGATGGAGCACGGCCGGGGAGCGGTCGCCGGTGTGGAGCGACTGGTTGCGTTCGTGGTTCCACAGCGTCTCCGGGAGGAAGCCGAGAGACGACGCGAGACTGACGACCGAATCACCTTGCACCGCAACGATAACGGGCACGGTACCTCCTCCGTCGTGAACGAAATCTGAGTGATTCCGTCACGCAAAACCATGGACTTCGCCCGCCCGGGGCACGGCACCGGCTCCTCCAGACGGCCTCGTTCCAAGACTCCGTATCATACGCGAATGAGGATCCCCTCCGCCGCGTTCGCTCTGGCCGGTTTGCTCGCCAGCTCCGCGCTGGCCCAACAGGAAGAGGCTCCCAGGCCGCCCGCTTTGGAACTCCTGGAGCGGGCGTGGAAGGCGAAAGACTCCGCGGGCATGGCGGCCGCACTGGACGAGGCTTGGAAAGCGGATCCGGGGTCGGCGAAGAAGCGGACGCTGCAGGTGCTCGCGTCAGAATCGGAGTTCTTCCGCCCCGCGGCCATGGGCGCGCTGGCCCGGCACGCCGACTCGAAAACGCTTGCCGGGGTGATTCGCTCAACCGATCGCCGAGCGGTCGGGGAGCGACGTTGGCTCACCTATGCCCTCGCGGATCGGCCCAAAGAAGAAGCGCTCGAAGTTCTCACCGGCTTGCTCCGAGATTCGGACGTGCTGGTCCGCGCCGCCGCGGTCACCGCTCTCGCTCACTTCGGGGATGCAGAGGCGTTGCGAGCGGCGGCCCACCTGCTCCGCGAGCATCCCGCGTGGAAGCCGGATTCATCAGGGGATGACCAGCACGCGCTGCAGATGGCGCTGTTCGGGGCCTTCGAGCACGTCACCCACAAGCGCCCGCCCACCGCGAAGGCCGCGAAAGAAGCCCTGGCCGCGACCGCGGCGTCGAAGGAGCCCGCCCCGGCCGCGGACCCGGAGGGGAAGCCAGAGCGGTTTACCCTCAGGGGCAAGTCCTTCGTTGAGCTCCGCCGTTTCAACCTGACCTTCGACTTGGGTCCGGACGCGAGGGTCTCGGAAGAGCGTGTTTCGGTGTTCGAGAAGCAGATCATCCCGGTGGCGGAACAGATGAGCGAGGCCTCGAAGGGGGTGTTCGGGCCGATTCTACCGGCGAGTGTGCGGTTGGTGATCGCGGACCAGCAGCGTTTCTCGGCGTACGCGGGCAACTCCTTCAGGCCCGGCGTTTCGCAGGGGAACCAGGTGGTGCTGCGAGACATGAACCCGGAGCAGACCCGCGCCGTGCTTGCCCATGAATACGTGCACGTGCTGCAGCAAGCGGCCTTTCCCAAACAGCCGCGGTGGCTTCAGGAGGGCATCGCCGAGAGCCTGTCGCAATCGAAGAAGACGACCTCGTGGAACCTGGCGGCGGTACGGGCCGCGCGGCTGGAGGCGGACTTGACCAACGGCGTTTTCGGGTCGGTGCTCAACTGGGACAGCGCGGCGTCGTCGGGCGACCGGGAAACGCGGCTTTACCGCCTCTCGCACTTGGCGATCGACTCGCTGCGATTTGGCGACTACGGCGACGCCGACCTGCGATTGTTCCTCTTGATGAGCAGGATCGGCGAGGGGGAGACCCCAGAAACCGCGCTGCAATCGCTCTACGACGCCGACCCCACCGAGCTTGACGCTCGGTTGCGACGGTGGGTCACCCGGTAGTTCAGCGGATCATCGGGCGGGCGCGGCGTTTGGCGTGCCGGATGATCTCGCCGGTCGCGAGGTACACCACGTCCTCGGCGATCGAGGCCATCAGGTCGCCGATGCGCTCGAGTTCGCGGCTCATCCTGTACAGGTACATCCCCATCGAGAGCTCCCGCTCGTCGCCTTTGGCCGCCTTCATGATCTCCAGGACCTCGTCGAAGAGCCGCCGCTCGAGCTGATCGATGACCTCGTCGCTCCGGACGATCTGCTTCGCGGCTTCGACGTCCTCGTTCACGACCGCCCGCATCAGCTGATGGCAGAGCGCGGGGACGCGCTCGGCGAGTTCGGTGAGAGCGGTCGGCCATCCAGGAGCAGGGAGGCCCAGCTGGGTGATCTTGCCGACGAGTTTGGCGATGGAGGAGGCGTGGTCGGCGGTGCGCTCGATGTCCGCGTTCACGCGAAGAATGAAAGTGATGACCCGGAACTCCCTGGCGAAGGGGTGGTGCAGCGCGAGGATCTCGTAGCACTCAAGCTCGATCGCCACTTCCTCGTGGTCAATCGAATCGTCCGAGAGGCGGACGGCCTTCGCGGCCTCGGGGTCG
>JBMOHX010000423.1:0-3410 GCA_049317625.1 Phycisphaerales bacterium | reverse complement strand
CCGTTCACGCGCGTGTAGCCCACGCCGCGCTCCCAGATGTAGGTCACGTACTCCGCGGCGGCCGCATCGAAGACGAGCCCCGTGGTCTTGTTGCCCGAGGCTGCCAGGTCGTCGCCGAGCCCGTTGATGACCAGCACGGGCTGGGCGAAGGTCGTTCCGGCGCTCATCAGGCGCGCGGCCGCGAGAGAGAGACTGGGGAACGCGCAGAAGGACCGGTTCATAGAAGGAGGCTCCAATGGCGAACTCACAAGGGGCCGTGCGGCCACGGAGAGGCTATCAGGTGGCAGAGCGGGGTCAATACCGCTTCGACTTTCTGTAGAGAAATCTTTGCTCCGATTCTCGCCAGAATGCCCGAGCGCGAGATCGAGGGGAGAGCGGGTGCCGATAACCGGCGCATGGCGCCCCCATTTGCAGTTGACGACCGAGCTTGACCACGGTTCGGCATCACGGGTGGTGCGGGGCTTAGATGCCGCGCCTCGTGAGCGCGAGTGCGGGGCGGGGGACCGGTGGAGGCTCTGCGGCTGGAGAACCGGAGGTGCGCCGTGCGGTCACCAGTTGCTCCGGTGACACGCGGCACGATCTGGTCGTCAGTGGGCGTGGCGCGGGCGCTCTTGAACGGAGTTGAACCAGCGCGGAGCGATGCCCCTGGTAGGTCAGCGCGAACAACGAGTGCGCGAGCACCATGCCGACGAAGTGTGTGCGGAGCGTGGACCCGCGCGTCCGCATCGCGTATGGTGTCGCGGTGCCAGGCCTCGTGTCAGTTCCACCTTCGCTAAGGAGGAACGCTCGGTGGATCGCTCGGTACATCTCCTTCATCACGAACCCAGCTTGCTCCGCATCCCGCACGGGTCGTTTCCTCCGCGCTCGCATCGCGCGGGGAGAGGAGTTTTCACATGCAACGTAGAACTGTGCTCCGTGGAGGATTGCTCCCGCTGTTCTGGGCAGCCTCGTCGGCCTTCGCGCAGGTAAGCGCGGAGGCGTACTACGACTCGTGGTGGTACTCGAGCCGCGACAGCGGGCTATACGCGTGGACCTGGAACCCCGGCGACACGTCCGTCTGCCCGACCGGTGACCTTGTTCCGAACTTCAAGCACACGTTCCACCCGGGAGTGCGCACCGGCGAGTACGTGATGTCGTACCCCGACGCCGAGAGCTGGACACGCCAGCAGCAGGCGTACTGGGAGTTCAACAACCAGTGGCAGGTCACCGACTCGCCGCCGAACTCGGGCCTCTCGAGCACGACGCGGAACGGCAACCATGAGATCACCACGCGTGACGGTGACCCGTGCTCGAACTTCAGCGGCTGGAGCGACTTCTACTACAACCTCGACAGCACCCGGACGATCTACCGCTCCAACATGCGGCTGTTCGCACGATCGTCCGCGGCACAGGTCGCCGGTGCACGCACACAGTCCATCACCAGCGTGAAAGACCCGTGCGTGTTCACCCTTCCGCCCGACGATGTCGACGACTGGGCGATCGGCGGTGGGCTCTTCTGGGGTGGTGACGTGGACGGACCGATCGTGGACAGCGCGGACAACACGGTGCTCGCGTGGGGCGGCGCCTCGTTCCTTTACACCTACTCACTCGACGGCGCTGAGCCCGAGCCGCTGATCCAGATTGATGTCGATACCGGCACACACCTGGCAACGATGGGCGCAGCGCCGGGAGTTCGCTTCATGCGAGACGGCGCGCCGGTGACCATCGCCGACTTGATCGCCGCGCTCGACGCGGGCTTCCAAGCCGATGGGAGCTGGCGGACACCCGACTTGAACTCACCGGGCGCCTTCAACTTCGAGTTCCGCTTCGACATCCCCGCGTCTGTGGACGGCGTGGTTGTCAACCTCGAAGCCCGCGCGATCGCGAACGACTCGGGAGTGCCCGCGCCCGCGACGCTCCTGCTCGCTGTCCTCGGCGCGGCGTACGCCCGCAGAAGGTAAGACAAATCGGCCGCAAAGCACAAGACCCCGGGCCCATCGCCCGGGGTTCTTCATGTCTTCGTATGGCCTATGGCCTACGCCCTATGGCCTTCTTCAGCACCCTGCATCCCACCGCTCGAAGAACGCAATCACGTCGTCGCCATCCACGCCGCTGTCGCCGTTGACGTCCGCGGCGATGTCTCCCGCGTCCCACAAGCCGAAGAACGCGATCACGTCGTCGCCATCGACGCCGCCGTCGCAGTTGAAGTCGCCGGGGCACACCGTGAGGTGAGCCGCGGCACTCGTCACGCTCCCGCAGGCGCTGGTCACCACGCAGTCGTAGTTGCCCTCATCGAGGAGGCTGGCGTTGCTGATGGAGAGCGATGCGGTCGCCGCGGAAGGATTCGTCGTGCTGTTGATCGGCGCGCCCCCCTTGCGCCACTGGAACGTCACCGGGCCACCGGAAGTGCCGACGGTGAAGACAGCCTCGCCGGTGGCGCACACCGTGGCGTCGGACGGGTCCGCAGTGACGAAGGCGGGGGATGGAGTTGTCCAGCGGCCCAGGTAGGCCGAGACGTTGGCACCGGCGGTGGTGAATCCCCCGCCGATCAGGATGTCGCCGCTGGGAAGCTGCGCCGACGCGAGCACGTTCACGTTCACCCCTGCGCCCATCGCGGACCATGACGATGTGGTGGGATTCCAGAGCGCCACGCTGCTCGCTGGCGTTCCTCCCGCCGCGGAGAACCCGCCGCCCGCGAAGATGGTGCCGTCGGTCAGTTGGAGGACGGTGTTCGCGAACGCCTGGTTGACCAGCGTGAGCCCGCTCCCGAGCGCGGTCCACGTATTGACCGCGCCGGTCGCGGTGCCGATCGCGATGCGGTTCGCGCCGATGTCCGCCACGCCGTTGTTCACGCCAGTGAAGAAGCCGCCCCTCACGACGGTGCCGTCCGGCCGCGCGGCGAGGCTTGTCACGCTGTTGTTCGCGCCGTTGCCAACCGGGCCCCACGACGCGCCGTTGAGCTGCACGACCCGTTGCCCCGGCGATGTGAATCCGCCCGCGGCGACCAGCGTGCCGTTTGCGAGGCGGGCGAGCGCCGCGGTGGGAGGTGCGTTGTTGCCGACGGGGGTCCAGTTCGTCCCGTCGAAGCGGGCGATGTTGTTGATCGCCACGCCACCGATCGAGGTGTAGTTGCCTCCGACGAGGAGATTCCCGTTGGGCTCCACGAGCAGTGCGCCGACGGTGCTGAACGGGCTGACGCCGCCGTTGTACGTGGACCAGGTCGTGCCGTCCCAGCGCGCGATGCCTGTCGCGGGCACGCCCGATGCGTTCAGGAACGAGCCGCCCGCGATCACGTCGCCGTTGTTCAGTTTCGCGATCGCGTTCACGGTGCCGTCGACGCCGTCGCCGAGCGCGACGAAGTTTGTGCCGTTGAAGTACGCGATGCGGTTGGCCCGCACGCCCCCCGCGGTCGTGAAGTTGCCGCCGACGTA
>JBMOHX010000422.1:0-3424 GCA_049317625.1 Phycisphaerales bacterium | reverse complement strand
GGCATCGAGAAGCGCTGGACCAACGAGATGTGGGACCACGAGTCGTACTGCATCGGTCACCTCATCGAAGCGGGCGTCGCGCACTTCGAGGCCACCGGCAAGCGCTCGCTGCTGGATGTCGCCATCAAGGCCGCGGATCATGTTGCCTCCGTGTTCAACGAGAAGGGCGTGACGGAGGTGTCGGGTCACGAGGAGATCGAGCTCGCGCTCATCCGTTTGTGGCGAGCGACGAAAGAGGAACGATTCCTGAAGCTCGCGACCTTCTTCGTCGAGAACCGCGGCAAGGAGCACCGCCGGATCGATGGCACGGTCACGCCGCCGTGGGGCGAGTACGCGCAGGACCATCTGCCCGTGCGTGAGCAGTTCGCCGCGGCGGGGCACGCGGTGCGCGCGGGGTACCTGTACTCGGCGGTCGCGGACCTCGCGCTGATCACGGGTGACGCCGGGTACACGCGCGCGATGGACAAGCTGTGGGAGGACATCACGCAGCGTCGGATCTTCATCACCGGTGGGATCGGGCCGAGTGGGCACAACGAGGGGTTCACGGAGCCGTACGACATCCCGACGCTCTCGGCGTATCAGGAGACGTGCGCGAGTCTCGCGCAGTGCTTCTGGGCGCACCGCATGTTCCTGCTGCACGGTGATGCGCAGTACATGGAGCAGTTCGAGACGACGCTGTACAACGCCGCGCTCGCGGGCGTATCGCTCGGTGGCGACAAGTTCTTCTACGTGAACCCGCTCGTCAGCAAGGGCGGGCATCAGCGTCAGGAGTGGTTCGGGTGCGCGTGCTGTCCGCCGAACGTGCTGCGCTTCTTCGCGAGTCTCGGCGGGTACGCGTACGCGACGAGTGGCGACCGCGTGTACGTGAACCTGTTCTTCCCGGGGCGAGCGAACATCCCGTTCGGTGATGCGACGGTGAAGATCGAGCAGTTCAACGACTACCCGTGGAGCGCGGGGTTGAACTTTAAGGTGAGTTCGCCGCGGGATTTCACGATGATGGTGCGGGTGCCGTCGTGGTCGACGACGATGGACGGCAAGCCGATCGATCGCGCGAAGCTCGTGGAGGGCTACGCGCCCATCGCGGTGAAGGCGGGTGACAGCACGATCAGCTTGACCTTCGATGTCCCGGTGCGTCGGATGTACGCCGACCCTCGCGTGAAGGCCGCGGCGGGGCGCGTCGCTCTGATGCGGGGCCCGCTGGTGTACTGCATGGAGGAGAGCGACAACCCGAGCGGTGTGCAGCGCGTGGTGGTCCCCCCCACCGCTCAGATCGGCACGACCCAGCCCGCGAACCTGCCGCTGCTTGGTCGAGCCGTACTGCTGACCGTTGATGGTCAGTTCGCGACACCAGCGGCACCGGGTCTCTATCGCAGCGCCGCCCGCAAGGCGCCGACGCTGCTCACCGCGATCCCGTACTACATGTGGGCCAACAGAGAGCCCGCGGGGATGCAGGTGTGGCTTCCCGAGAGCGAGCAGTTCATTCCACCCGGGCCGCTGCCGGGAGTGAAGGTGAGCGCTTCGTTTGTGGGTCATTCGGATTCGATCGACGCGGTGTGCGATCGGGTGGAGCCCGCGAGCTCGGGTGATCATGATGTGCCGCGGTTCACGTTCTGGCCGCACAAGGGGACGGAGGAGTGGCTGGAGTACGAGTTCGATGCGGCTCGGGCGGTTGGCTCCGCGGCGGTGTACTGGTTTGATGACACGGGGGTGGGTGAGTGCCGGATCCCGCAGGGGTGCGGGCTGGAGTTTGATGGGGGCGATGGCGAGTGGAAGCCGGTGCTGGGCGCGGATGGGGCGCCGGTTCGGATCGGTGTGGAGAAGGACCGGTTCAACGAAGTGAACTTCCCGCCGATCAAGGCCAAGGGGCTGCGGATCCGCGTGCAACTGCCCGAGGGCATGAGCACGGGCGTGCTCGAGTGGACGTTCGGCGGGTAGCGATCAGGCGGTCGGCGGGTCGGCCGCGAAGGGCTTGTTGGAGAGCTCGAGTCCGGGGTTGCGGCTCTGCATGAAGCGCAGGGCCCACTCGTCGGCGAGGAGCACGACGGCGCGTCCCTTGTCGTCGAAGGCGAGTCGCGCGTTGTCGGGGACGTCGGGGAGGGTGTCGAAGTCGAGTTCGGCGGGATTCGGCGCGGGGCTCCCGGGCTTGCGCCACCAGCGCGCGATGGTGAAGCTGGTCATCTCGAGGCGCGAGGGCGCGTTGTACTCGTGCTCGAGTCGGTGCTGGAAGACCTCGAACTGCAGCGGGCCGACCGCGGCGAGAAGGGGCACTTTGGCCTGACCGCCGACGATGTCGTACGAACGCGCGACGCCTTCTTTGAGCAACTGCTCGAGGCCGAGGCGGAACTTCTTGAAGTTCGACGGCTGCGGGTTGTGCAGGTACGCGAAGCACTCGGGCGTGAACTCGGGGATCTCGGAGAACTGGATCGTGCGATCGTCGGTGAGCGTGTCGCCGATGCCGAAGAGGTCGTTGCCGACGAGGCCGACGACGTCGCCGGCGACTGCTTCGTCGACGGTCTCGCGCTGGTTGCCGAAGAGCTTCGCGGCGTTGCCGAGGCGGACGCGCCGGCCGCTTTGGACGTGCACGACGAACATGTCGCGCTCGAACTTGCCGGAGACGACGCGCACGAACGCGATGCGGTCGCGGTGGCGCGGGTCCATGTTGGCCTGGATCTTGAAGACGAAGCCGCTGAAGCGCGGGTCGGCGGGTTCGATGGTGGCTTCGCCGGACTTGCGCGGCATCGGCGGGAGGGAGTGGCCGAGGAAGCCATCGAGGAGGAGTTGCACGCCGAAGTTGTTCATCGCGCTGCCGAAGTACACGGGGGTCGTGAGGCCGGCGTGCACTTGAGCGAGGTCGAACTCCGCGCCCGCGCCGTCGAGCATGCGGATCTCGTCGATGGACTCACCGTGCTCGGTCGGGTTGAGTTTCTCCATCAGCGCGGCGTCGTCGAGACCGACGCGTTCGACGGGAGCTTCGAACGCGCCGCCCTTGGTGCGTTCGAAGAGGTGCATGGTGCGGGTCATGCGGTCGTAGACGCCCTTGAAGGTCGGCCCGTTGCCGACGGGCCAGTTGATGGGGAAGGCGGAGATGCCGAGCACTTTTTCTAGCTCGTCGATGAGGTCGAGCGGGGCCCGCATGGGGCGGTCGCACTTGTTCATGAAGGTGAAGATGGGGACGCCGCGTTGGCGGCAGACCTCGAAGAGCTTGCGGGTCTGGGGCTCGACGCCTTTACCGGAGTCGATGACCATGACGGCGGCGTCGACGGCGGTGAGGACGCGGTAGGTGTCTTCCGAGAAGTCTTTGTGGCCTGGGGTGTCGAGGAGGTTGACCTTGTAGCCGCTGTAGTCGAACTGGAGGAGTGTGGAGCTGATGGAGATGCCGCGTTGCTTTTCGAGCTCCATCCAGTCCGAGGCGGTGGCTCGCTGG
>JBMOHX010000421.1:0-3446 GCA_049317625.1 Phycisphaerales bacterium | reverse complement strand
TGTATGGTACCTGGGTGGGTAACTCAAGCGATTGTTTGGGATTGTTTTGGATGTTTGGATGATTTGTTTGGGTGCACGCGGCGGGGGGCCGCCCAGGGCTCGCACCCTGGGCTGGCGCAGGTCCGCACCTTTGGTGCTCGGGTTTGGTGGGGCGGGGGTGGGTTGTGGAGGGGGCGTCCAATCTGGGGCTGGTGCCTCGGTGCGGTCTTCCCCCATTCCATGGACAAGCCCCATGGCTGTTCGCCTGCCATGCCCGCATCGGCTCGGCTCAAGCTCCAGCGGGGCCGCCCGCGCCGCCGCCTGCCGCGGCGAGTCTTGGCCCAGCGCCGAGTGCGGCCGCCGCGTGTTGTGCCACTCGATACACCGCGCGATCGCGCGCGGGGCCTCTGGACCGCGGCACGCCGAACCACCTGCAGACCTTGCTGACCGAGACGGCTTTGCCCCTGGCCCGCATGGCGGCGACGGCGTGGGTTACAAGCTCGCGGCCTGACCGCTCGCGCCCATCAGGGCCGTCGCGGATCTCGTCCCTTTCTGAAAGCGTCGACCTAGAGCGTGAGCTCGCCGACCTTGGCGAGCGGGTCCTTGCGCTCGGCTTCGAACTTGGCCTCGACGTCGGCGACGGCGAGATCATGAAACCTCGCGGCGTCGGCGGCCGTGGAGTTGGCCTTGTCGATGTCCAGGACGACGGCGGCCTTACGCCAGCCGAGACCAACTCACCGCCGCCGGCGCATCGCGACCAGGCCGCTCAGGGCCAGCACGCCCGCCGTCGCCGGCGTCGGGATCAGCCCGGCAGCGGTCACGTTGTCGGCCGTTACGAACGGCCCCGTGCCGCCCACCCCCGCCATCGGCGAAGTCGGTGTGATGATGACGAACGAGAGCTGCGTGCTGCTCACGATGCCGAAGTAGTCCGTCGGGCCGGAGGAGGTGAGCGCGAACGAATCGACCTGCCCGCCGACCCGACCGACCTGCACATCAATCGACCCGCCGAGTACCGCACCGAACTGGTTCCTGAGCCAGAAGTTGCCGCCGAGGGCGTACACAGTCCCACCGAGCTGCGTCAACTCAAAGATGAGCGGCCGGCCGGCCTCGTTCGTCCCCAGCGCGCCCTGCGGATTGAGCAGATCGTCGAAAACGTCGCCAGGACCGAGCGTGGACGCGACGAAGCCCAACGTGGAACTCCCGAACGCAAGTGTCCCGGCGGGCCCAGCGTCGATCGCCGAGAAGTCCTCAAACAAGATCCCCCCGCCCCCCGGCGCGCCGGCACCCGCGATCGCCGCGTTGAACGTCGCCGCGCTGCCATACGTGTTCAAGCCCGACACAGACCCCCACACCCATGCCGAGGCGTGCGACACCACCATCGCCGCAACCGCGGCGCGCATCTTCCAATGATTCATCGTCCTCTCCTCTCAGTTCCTGGTTTCTCTCAACCCTCGCGCGTGCGATAGCTCGACACTGAAGATGCGCCAGCCCGGCCAGATTGTCGCACACCAACCACTTTTTCCTCGAACCCCCACTCCCGCCCCCACGCACCCCCAGTATCACCGCGCCCGGGTCCGCCGTCGCCGTGTACGTCATCCCCACCGACGAGGAAGGCGTGATCGCGGAGATCGTGCCGGGGGGTGGCCGAACCACGCTCTTCGAGGATCACCGCCGCTCGCGCGGCGGCTTTCGTTGTGCGGACTTGATCGCAGCATCGCTCGCGCTGCTGGCACGTACGCCCCGCGCCTCACATCACCCACCGATACTGCTCAGGCCACAGCGGCTTGTCGTCAACTCCCAGTTCCTTGGCGGCCCGCACCGCGAAGTACGGGTCGCGCAGCAGCGACTTGCCCAGCAGGATCATGTCCGCTTGCTGTTGACGGATGATCGCATCGGCCTGGCCCGCTTCGGTGATCATGCCCACCGCGGCGGTCTGGATGCCGGCATCGCGCCGGATCGCGTCAGCGAAGGGGACTTGGTACCCCGGGCCGACGGGGATCTTTGCAGCTGTTGCGTTGCCGCCGCTGCTGCAGTCGATGAGATCGACGCCGAGCGAGTGCATCTGTCTGGCCAGTTCGACGGAGTCCTCGATCGTCCACCCGCCTGCGTCGTCCGCCCAGTCGGTGCAACTGATGCGCATCCACAGCGGCATCGAGTCGGGGATCACCTTGCGGACCGCGCGGACCACCTCGCGATGCATGCGTGTGCGACGCTCGCGGGTGCCGCCGTAGTCGTCGGTGCGGTGGTTGGTGAGCGGCGAGCAGAAGCTGTTGAGGAGGTAGCCGTGGGCCGCGTGGATCTCGATGAGCCCGAAGCCCGCGGCGACGGCTCGTGCCGCGGCGTGGGCGAAGCTCGCGGTGACATCGTCGATGTCGCGCGGGGTCATCTCGCGCGGCACGACGTGCTTCTCATTCGGCGCGATCGGAGACGGCGCGATCGGCTGCCAGCCGCCTTCGTCGACGCCGAGGTAGCGGTACGTCGGCCACGGGCGCGACCAGCCTGCCTTTCGCCCTGCGTGCGCGAGCTGGATGCCCGGCACGGCGCCGTGCTGGCCGATGAAGCGCGTGACGCGCGACCACGCGTCGACGTGCTCGTCGCGGTAGATGCCCGCGCAGCCCACGGTGATCCTGCCGCGAGGTTCGACGCCGGTGGCCTCGGCCATCACCATTCCACAGCCGCCAGCGGCGCGGCTGCCCAAGTGCACCACATGCCAGTCGTTCACGAGGCCGTCGTCGCAACTGTACATGCACATGGGCGACATGCCGATGCGGTTGCGGAACGTAACGCCGCGCTGCTTCAGTGGTGAGAACAAACCTTCGGTCGGCACGCGTGGTTCTCCAAAGGCTTCGGCGGTTGAGCGGCGCGGCCGACACCCCACGATGCGGCGTCTTGGATTCTGCGGGTGTCCGGCCAAAGTCCGGACACATCGAACGGTTGCAACGGTAGCCGAGCGGGCCTTACTCATGTCTCGTCCGCGTCGCTTCGAGCGCGATCATGGGGGTACGGGAGGTCCTTCTTGGCCGCGAAGAACCGCGTAAACGGGATCGGTTCGAGGAGCGAGGGTGCGGGAGGCGAGGAGATTCAGCGGTGGACCGCTGGTGGCTAGGCTGCCGTCGTGCTCGAGATCATCGGAAGCGGGGCCATGCCCGCCGACGCGGCGCGGATATCGCGTGCGGGGCGACGCGACGGCGGGGGCGCGGGCGGCCCCGCGGGAGCCGGGGGTGGAGGGCATGCGGGTAGGTCGATCGAATCGCGATGGGAGTTGTCCGGGGAATGAGGGGAAGCTACAGCCGGGCCCCAAAGACGAGCACGCAGGCAGGAGCATTGCGACGACCGGTAACGAACACCCGTGGCCAGAGCGAGGCGACTGTGCCCGGGCCGCAGCGGCACGGGCACAGTCGCTCGTGAGAGAATGGCAGGCTCGTGCGAGAAGTGGCCCGTTTCGCATGTCGGGAGATCCGACGATC
>JBMOHX010000420.1:0-3474 GCA_049317625.1 Phycisphaerales bacterium | reverse complement strand
CAACGAGCTGAACCTGACCGCCGAGAAGGCCGACCGCCGCTACACGTACGAGGTCAAGAACGGTTCCCTGGTCGTCACCGACCCCAAGACCGGCAACAGCATCACGCTGGACCGCATCGCCAAGTAACTGCCGCTCATCGAGTGCTTCACGCCGGCGACGCCGCATTCGCCCCCGCGATCCACGCGCCCGCCGCGCTCGCACCGATGCCCAGCGTCACGCTGAGCGCGACGTACGCCGCCGCGCCCACAGTGGCCCCGCGCGCCCACAAGTCCACCACCTCGCGTCCGAACGCGGAGAAGGTGGTGTAGCCGCCGAGCACTCCCACGATCAGCACCAGCTTCGCGTCGCCCTTGAGCATCGGCGCGAGCAACCCGATCGCCGCGCACCCGGTCACGTTGATCAGCAACGTCGGCCACGGAAATCGCTCCGCGGCCGCGGGGAACAGGCCCCGCGCGGCCTCACCGATCGCGAACCTCGCGACCCCGCCCGTGCCCGCGCCCAGGAATACCAGCGCCGCCTGCTTCAGGAACTCGCTCATGCGCTGAGCATACATACCCTCACCCTCCATGGCCGTCATCGAAGTCGACAACCTCACCCGCCGCTACGGTTCGCGCCGGGGCATCGACTCCGTCACACTCTCCATCGGCGAGGGCGCTCTCTACGGGTTCCTCGGCCCCAACGGCGCTGGCAAGACCACCACGATCCGCGTTCTGCTCGGCTTCATGAAGGCCACCTCCGGTGCCGCCCGAGTTCTGGGCCTGGATTGCTGGTCGCAGAGCGACCGCGTCAAAGCCTCCGTCGGTGCCATTCCCGGCGACCTTCGACTCTGGAACTGGCTCACCGGCCGCTCCGCACTCAACCTCTTCAGCCAGATCCGCGGCATCGACATGCGCCCCTCCGGCGCACGCCTGGCCGAAGAGCTCGAACTCGATCTCTCCGTCAAGGTCCGCGCGATGTCCCGCGGCATGCGCCAGAAGCTCGGGCTCATCCTCGCGCTCGCGCACGACCCGAAAGTGCTCATCCTCGACGAGCCCACCACGGCGCTGGACCCTCTGATGCAGGAGCGGCTCCTCGCGATTCTGCGGCGCCGCGCCGCCGACGGTCGCACGGTCTTCTTCTCCAGCCACACCCTCGGCGAAGTTCAAACGCTCTGCGACCGTGTCGCCATCGTCCGCGCGGGGCGCATCGTCGCCGACAGCACGCTCGATGACCTCCGGAAACAGGCCGGCCACGAGGTCTTCATCGAATGGCCCGACGACGCCGATGGCCGCCGCAACGCCGCCGCGCCGCCCCCGGTCGGCCTCACCCTGGAACTCCAATCCTCGCGGAAGTGGCAGGGTCGGTTCGCCGGAAACCTCGCCGAACTCCTCGCGTTCGTCGCGGCGAAGCCGGTGCACGACATCCGGATCGCGCGGCCGGACCTCGAATCGCTCTTCCGCCGCTACTACACACAAGACACGCAGGAGAGCCCCAAGTGATGGTGAACCTCGGCCTGGTGCGGCGCTCGCTGCGTGAGCTGCTTCCTGTTTCCCTCGGGTTCGGGCTCTTCACGGGCACCGTCGTCGGGCTCCTCTCCTACGCGCTCCCGCAGGTCCAGGCCCGCTTTATGCAGCGCGGCTTCATCCCGCCACCCCTGCGAGAGCTCCGCAAGGCCCTGCTCGGCGTCGACACGGCTGACGCGTCCGTCGCCGAGGTCGCCTTCTCCATGGTCTGGGTCCACCCGATCCTCCTGATCCTCCTCGCGCACGCGATCCTCGTCTGCACCCGCGTCCCCTCGGGCGAGGTCGAGCGCGGCACGATCGACGTGCTGCTCGCGCTGCCGGTGTCGCGGTGGAAGCTTTTCCGCAGCGAAACCGCCGCGTGGTTTGTCACCGCCGGCCTTGTCCTCGGCCTCGCGTTTCTCGGGTGTTTCATCGGAACCCGGTTCGTCGCCAAGGACCAGCTCCCGAGCTTCGCGCGGATCGCGCTCAGCCTGGTGAACCTCGCGCTTGTGTACGGCGCGGTCGGCTGCGCAGCCCTTGCGATCGGGGCGGGCGTCGACCGCCGGATGCGCGCCGTGATGGGCGTTCTCGTCGTCACCGTCGGCACGTTGATGGTGAACTTCCTCGAGCCACTCTGGGAGCCCGCGAAGCACGCTGCGCCGCTCAGCCTGCTGCACTACTACAAGCCGTTCGAGATTCTCAGGTCCGGGTCGTGGCCGCTGAAGGACATGGCCGTCCTGGGCTCGCTGTGCGCCCTGCTGTGGGTCTGCGCGGGCGTCGTGTTCTCACGCCGCGATATCACAACGACATAAGAACCGAAGGGTTCACTCTTCTTCTTCGTCCTCGGGGAAGATCGACTCCACGTCCTCGTCCTCGGTCCGCCGGAGCCCTTCCATCTCCTCAGACTCCGACAGGTTCTCCACCAGCTCGGTGACGAATCCCTCCGCGCTGTCGGGCAGGTACTCGGCGATGGCGTCGAAGGGGCTGAGCACCAGCTCGCCCATCGGGTTCTCCGTGGTCAGCACGATCGCCTCGCCCTCGTCGTCCTTGATGATCGCCCACTTCAGCCGGTACGCGAACCGCAGGTACTCCCCCACCGCCGCGCCCAGCGCGTTCTCCATCATCTCCGCGTCCGGCCGCTCAGTCTCGGGCTGCAGGTGCCACCACCGCACGATGTGGTCGGCGATCTCCGGCGTGTCCTCGCCCTCTTCGGGCTCCAAACCCATGTCCGCGCTCAGCTCGCAGCAATAGCCCACGCACCCCCGCAGGGTCTCGATGTGTTCTTCCGTCAAGGGCAGCAGTTCGGCGTTGGAATCAGACATGGGGGCTCCGTTGGTTGTTCGAGGCCGGCGGAGGATAGCCGCCGAAGGGCCCCCCCGCCGGACGGCCCTATCCTTCGGCCCCATGAGCACCCAAGCCCCAGTTTCCCCCGCAGCCGCGGCTTCCCCCGCCCCCTCCTCGGCCCCCTCCCTCGCCGACCTGACCCGCGAGTTTATGGCCACCGAAGCCGCCATCAAACTCGGCGGCGGCACCAAGGCGATCGAACGCCAGCACGAAAAAGGCCGCCTCACCGCGCGCGAACGCATCGCCCTTCTCATCGACAAGGGCACCACGCTCCAGGAGTACGGCCTCTGGTCCGCGTACGAGATGTACAAGGAACACGGCGGCGCTCCCGCGGCGGGCGTCGTCACCGGCATCGGCTCCGTCAACGGCCGGCGCTGCATGATCATCGCCAACGACGCCACGGTGAAGGCCGGCGCGTTTTTCCCCATGACATGCAAGAAGATCATCCGCGCCCAGCAGATCGCGATGATGGCCCGCCTGCCGCTCGTGTATCTCGTCGACAGCGCCGGCGTCTTCCTCCCGCTCCAGGAAGACGTCTTTCCCGACACCGACGACTTCGGCCGCATCTTCCGCAACAACGCCGTCATCTCCGCCATGGGCATCCCGCAGATCGCGGCGATCATGGGCTTCTGCGTCGCCGGCGGCGGC
>JBMOHX010000419.1:0-3502 GCA_049317625.1 Phycisphaerales bacterium | reverse complement strand
CGGGCGTGGCGCGGACTCACAATCAACCTTTGCGGGCGGGGCCCAGTACGGGTCCATCACTCAGCCCACCGAGATGGGCAGCGGCGGCGGCAGCTACGTCGGCAACCCCGCCGGCAGCGGCGGCGGCGCGGTACGCCTTGTCGTGGGCAACACGCTCCTCATCAACGGCTCCATCACCTCCAACGGCACCAGCGGCGTGAGCGCCTCGGGTTCCGGCTCGGGTGGATCGGTGTGGATTACCACGAACTCCATCGCGGGCAGTGGATTGATCGCGGCCAACGGAGGAGATGGGGCCGGCGGTTGGGGCGGCGGCTCGGGCGGCCGGATCGCCATCTACTCGAACTCTTCAACGTTTACCGGCGCGCTGCGAGCCACCGGCGGATCCTCCAGCCTGCCCAACCGAGGCGCTTCGGGCACCATCTATGTCAAGCCCTCGGCGCAGGCGCTGCCCGACGTGGTCCTTGATGCGGGCGGCAACGGGGCTCCCCCCGCCGCGCTCACCACGATCGATCTCCCCGCCATCAACACGCTGGTCACCCGCAACGGGTGCAACGCCCGATTCACGCAGCTTTTGCAGCTCAACGTGCCGGTGTCGCTCACGGGAGGCGTGACGGCGCAGTTCGATCAGCTCGTCAACCCGCTGGGCGACGTCACCGCGGACGCCAACTCAAACCTCACGTTCGGTCAGCCTGTGGCATTCGCGAACAACATCGCCATCACCAACAACTCGGGTCTCACGCTCGACGCGCCGCTTGAGGTGCCGGGCAACCTGACGATCGCGAACGGTTCCAGGCTTCGGTTGCCACGGGGCGACAACCGTGTACTCGGCAACTTCAGCCTTTCCGGCACCGGGAACTCGCTCCTTTGGACGTCCGGCCTCTTTCAGAATCTCGATGTCGGCGGGAACGCCACGATCGATGCGGGATCAAGCATCGACTGCACCGCGCGCGGCTTCCCCACGGACCAAGGACCCGGAAGGGGCACCGCCAGCACGAGCGGGAGCTTCGGTGGCGCGGGTGCCGGGCACGGTGGCCAGGGGGCCACTGCCGGACCCTTCGCCGGCGGGTTGGCCTACGGCTCGATCACGAACCCCACTGAGCCTGGAAGCGGCGGCGGAAACTACGTTGGACAGCCTGGCGGCACGGGTGGCGGCGCTCTGAGGCTGAGCGTTGGCAACACCATGTCGTTGAACGGGTCGATCGTCTGCAATGGCACCGCGGGTTCGGGGCCCGCGGGCGCGGGCTCGGGCGGGGCGATCTTGATCGAAGCCAGCCGCCTCCTGGGCAACGGCACTATCGCCGCCAACGGCGGCGCGGCGGGTTCGGGCTCCTGGGGCGCTGGCGCCGGCGGCCGCATCGCGATCTACGCCTGCGACCTCACCCTGCCGATCACGAACATCGTGGCCGGCCGCGGCGTGACCAGCGGCGTTCAGGCCGAGGACGGAACCATCGCGTTCGGCTCTTCGAGCATCACGATCGTCCAGCAACCGCCGAGCCTCACGGTGCTCTCGGGGCGTCCGCTGGACTTTCCTGTGAGCGCGACCACGGGTCAACCCGATGGCCAGATCGCTTACCAGTGGCGCAAGCGGAACCAGCAAGGCGAGTACATCCCGATCCCCGAGGGGTTCGGCGGCCGCTTCACGGGCACCTCGACCAACACGCTCCACGTCGACCCCACCGAGTGCGAAGACGCGGGCCTCTACGACTGCCTCGTCACCGACTCGTGCGGCTCGTTCCCCACCCGCCCGGCCGTGATCATCGTCGACCCCATCGCCGACTACAACGACGACAACGCCGTGGACAGCGACGACGTGATCGACTTCTTCGCCGATTGGGACTCGGGGCGCCTCCCCGCGGACCTCACGTTCGATGGAGGTGTCGACAGCGACGACGTCATCTTCTTCTTCGGACGCTGGGACTTGGGCTGCTGAAACACGCGTGGCTTGGGTGCCGCGCTCGAGTCTTACGTGCGGGTGCCCTTGCGCGCACAATCCGCGAGCGGGGACGCTCGCGGCACTCTTTGGCCGAAGGTCGAAGCCACTTCCGCAATTCTCTAGCTCCTGACGGTCCCCGCTCCGCTCTCCTTTGAGAACTGAGTCAAGGGTCAATCACCGGTCCTCCGCGACCGAAAGGGAGTTGTTTCATGAAAAGCGAGATGTCACGGGCTGTTGGGGCGTTGCTGATGATGAGTGCGCTCACCGCGGCCGCGCCCGCGGCTTTCGGGCAGGCGACCGGTCGTGTGTGGGTGGCTTTCAACGGTGCCGCCGCGGGTTCACCCACCAGCATCGCGGTCGATCGGGGCGCGAGCACCGAAGATCGCACCGTGTTCAACGTTTCGCTCTCCGGTTACTACGTCGAGCAGGTGATCGTTCCCGGAGTCGGCACCTTCCAGAAGGTTTCGCTCCCAGAGGACGAAGAGGCCCTTCTGCGGGTCGATGGCAAGCCCGGCTTGCCGATCCTCGGCATGCTCGTGGGCATCCCGACCGACGCACCCGGTGTCGGCCAGCCCGTCGTCACCGTGCTCGAGTCGCAGGATGTCGACGGAATCCTGGTCTACCCGACCCAGCCCGAAGCCATCGAAGAGCCCGGAAACTTCCCTGTTGTTCCCTTCACTCAGGACGCCGCGGCGTATCTCTCGCGGGCGCCGTACCCCGCGGCTGATTCGCAGGTCGGCGCCCCGGCGAGCGAGTTCATGGGACTGAAGGTTCAGTCCGTCCAGGTGAACCCTTTCCGGTACGTCCCCTCCACGCGGACGATGACCATCCGCAAGCGGCTGCGTGTCGAGATCCCGCACAACGGCGCGGCACTCCCTCCCGTGGGGATGACCCGGCGGACCGCTTCTTCCCTCAGCTCGCGCGTGGACAACTGGGCCTCGCTCGCCACCCACGTCACGATCGATGCGCTGGCCTACAAGGGCTGCTACCTCATCCTGACCCCGCAGCGGTATCTGGAGGAGATCGAGCCGCTCGCGCACCAGAAGCGTGAGCGCGGTTTCAACGTCGTGATCCGGACCACCGAGTCCACCGGCAACTCCGTCGCGCAGATCAAGGCGGCGATCCAGAACTACGCCGATACCTGCACCTCCGGCGACGACCACTACGTCCTGTTGGTCGGCGATGTGAACGACATCCCCCTCGCCAGCGCGCCGGTCTCCGGCAATCCATCCGACCACGCCTACGCCTGCCTGGATGCGGGCGACTGGCCTGACGTGTGGCTGGGTCGCTTCTCTGTGGACAGCGAGGCCGACCTCACCACCCAGGTCACCAAGACCCTGACCTACGAGGACAACCCGCCCAGCTCAACCTACTACGACGACGTCGAGCTCATCGCGCACCGCCAGGTCGAGAACGGCTACATCGCGTGCATGCAGGACGTCGCGGCGTTCTCCGGGTACGTGCCGCAGCCGACCTTCACGCTCCGCGCCGGCACCTCAACCGCCGGCACCAACGCCAACGTCATCACGGACATCGAGGCTGGCCGCCACATCGTCATGTACCGCGGGC
>JBMOHX010000418.1:0-3511 GCA_049317625.1 Phycisphaerales bacterium | reverse complement strand
TTCCCCATTCCCCATTGCCCTCTCAAAAAAAACACCAGGCCCCTTTCGGAGCCTGGCGTCTTGGTACTGATCAAACTCTCAGGATCACCCGAGCTTACTCGACGAAGTTGGTGAGCTCGTCGTCGCGGACCGGGGTCTTGATCTCGGAGCAGGTCGTCTCGCCGATGACGAGCAACTCGCCCGCCTTGGTCGCACGGACGAAGAACTTGCCGGTCGCGGTCTTGCCGGGGGCGACCGTGCCGAACTCGAACACCACGGTGTTGCCGACGGCCTTGCCGTTGTCAGACCGCACGAAGGTCATGCCCTCGGGGAGCTTCACGACCATCTTGGTGTTGGTGAGGGGGACCTGGCCCTGGTTCTTGACTTCCACGCGGTAGTCGTGCTCAGCGCCAACGAGGACGACGTCCACGTTGTCGTCGGTCACGAGGGTGCCGAGGTCGGGCACGCCGCGGACGTTGACCGAGCAGTTGGCGGAGACGGGGCTGGAGCAGGCGCAGGACGCGGTGGCCTGCGAACCGACCTGGCCGGCCGAGTTGGTGGTCATCACCACGCTCAGGACCTTGGACTGGCCAGCGCCGAGGCTGCCGATGTTCCAGGTCACGGCGTTGCCGGCGCCGGTGCCGCCGTTGTCGGCCGACTTGAAGGCGCCGCCGGTGAGGGTGGCGTTCACGGTGGTGTTGCAGGCCGCGTCACCCTTGTTGGTGACGGTGTACTTCACGGTCACGTCCTTACCGATGCGGACATCGCCGCTGCACTGAGCGGAGATGGTCAGCTCGGGCTGGGTGATGACGGTGCTGGTGGCGTTGCTGTTCACGGTCAGGCCGCCGTCAGCCGAGGCCGAGGCGGTGTTCGCGAAGGTGCCGCGCTTGGAAGCCTTGGCGCTGAAGGGGAACTTCTTGGACTCGCCCGGGCGGAGCGAGTCGACCGTCGCGGCGAAGGTCGACTTGCCGTCGGCGGTGGTCACGCCGGCCGGGAGGTTGTCGCTCACCTTGACGTTGCGAACCACACCGGTACCGGTGTTGGTGACGGTGATCTCGTACGCGATCGGGTCACACAGCACCGCGGCCGCGGTCGCGGTCTTGCTGATGGCCAGGGCCGGCTTGACGACCGGGATTTCCTGGCAGACGGGGATCAGGTAGGTGAGGGTCGCGCAGGACGCGATGCTCTTCACGTCGCCAGCGGTGCCGGAGACCTTGATGGTCCGGGTCTCGCCGGGGTTCATCTTGCCGAGGTTCCAGCTGACGATGTTGCCGTTCTTGGTGCCGTTGGGGTTCGAGGAGCCCCAGGTGAAGCCGCCGGGAAGGGTCTCGTCGACGACGACGCTGTCGACCGCGACGCCGGAGACGTTCTTCACGTTGATGAAGTAGTCAAAGGCCTGGCCGACGGAGACTGCCGAGGGGTACTGGCGATCAACGCAGATCACCGCATCGACCTGACGGCCGCTGGGGTAGCACACCGACGAGGCCGACGGCGCGGCGACCGGAACGCCCTTCACTTCAACGGGCTTCGCCTCCGCCTTCGGAGCGGGAGCGGGAGCGGCCGCGGGGGCCTTCTTCGCGCTGGGGAGGAAGTTCGCCGAGTTCTCGTAACTCACGCCGCTACCACCCGACTCACAGCCAAACAAGCCCGCAGCGAGCAGGGCGCCGATAGTGATCAACCGAACGCTTTTCACACCAACCTCCTTCAAAAGGTTTCAATCCCGGCCAGTTCTCGTCCCGCCACAGCCAGACCGGCTCGCGGGTGCCCGCCCCACCCCAAAAAAGGTGAGCAGGGCCCAACATCCCGCACGAGAAACGGAATCGCGAACCGCTCCATCCGAGAGCGCCCGCGCACTGAACTCCGAAGTACCCGGACCGGGAACCCAATTGTGGCACGTACTTCCCGATGGTCAACCTCGTCTGAAAGGATGGCGCGTGATCCCCTCTCTCCGCACGGCATGGCTACGGTGAATTGTCCCCAGTTTTGATCCGGCGCACCTCGCGCATCCCGACCCGTTGCCGGGGGGAGACTCCGTACCTTAACCCATGGATAGCAAGCACATGCGCGTCTGTTGCATCATCGCCGCCGCGGGAGCTTCCAGCCGGTACAGCGTTGGGGGGGGGCTCCGCAACAAACTCGACGAAGACTTGGGCGGCAAGCCCGTTCTGCAAAGGACGGTCGAGATCTTTGCGAAGTTTGAGTCATCCGAAGCCACTATTCCCTCAATCGTGGTGGCGGGGCCGTACCCGGACGACGCTTTCCAGGAGTTCCGCGAACGCCACGGCGACCGGTTGGGGCTGCTCGGCGCCCGCCTGTGCAGGGGAGGGGAAGCCCACCGGTGGCAGACCGTTGCCGCGGCTCTCGCCCTCGTTCCGGAGGACTGCACCCATGTCGCGGTCCACGACGCCGCGCGGCCGTGCCTCACCCTCGACCTGCTGAACCGCCTCTTCGATGCCGCCGCAAAGTTCCCCGCCGTCATTCCCGCGATCCCTCTCTCTGACACCATCAAGCGCGTCGAGGAGACCGGGGAGAAGTTCGGTGGTGACGACGTCGCGGCGGCGATCCTGGGGATCACCGAGTCCGCGAAGCACCCGCTGCGGGTCGTGACGCAAACCCCCGACCGCGCGGGGTTGATGCTGATCCAAACACCTCAGGTGTTCGAAGTCGGCCTGCTGCGCCGAGCGTACGCGCAGGCCGATCTCACGAGCACGGACGACGCGACGCTCGTCGAGCGGCTCGGGGAGCGCGTGGTGGTGGTGGACGGCGAAGCCAGGAACATCAAGATCACGCGCCCGGCGGACATCGATCTCGCGCGGGCGATCCTCGGCGCGCGGCCGCCCGAAGGGCGGGCGACGCACAAGAAGTTCTGAGACTTCCGAGACGAGGAGCGAGAGCTGATCGTTCAGCCCGCGCTCGGGCGTGAACCTTGGCCTCGCGCACGCTGTACAAGATGTGGCTCCGATTGGAGCCGCATGATTCCGCCGCGTGTTGCGGCCATTCTTCGGGCCGGAAACAACTTGGAGATCTTGTATGAACCGTTCGCTCAGGCCGCCGTCGCCCCGCGCAAGGGGTCTGACACTCATTGAACTGCTGGTTGTGCTGGTGGTGCTCGTGGCGATCGTCGTGGTGTTCTGGCCCGCGGGCCCGCGATACCACAGCGTCCGACAGTTGAAAGACTCGACCCACGTCCGCGCCATCAACCAGGGACTGATTCTCTGGGCCAACGACAATCAGGGTCGGTACCCGGTGCCATCGCTCCTGGACGCGGCGAACTCGACGGTCGCTGCGGAGGTTCCGGAGTCGAAGGACACGATGGCGAACGTCCTGTCGATCCTCGTGTACAACGGCTTCTTCTCGACTGAGTTGCTGGTGACCCCTGCGGAGGTGAACCCCAACATCAAGATCTTCGACCGGTACCAGTACGAGAAGCCCGAGGCGGCCGCGGACGCGGACAAGAGCAAGGCACTGTGGGACCCGGCCCTCAGCGTCGACTTCACGAACGGAAAGACAGGCCACACCAGCTACGCGATGA
>JBMOHX010000417.1:0-3519 GCA_049317625.1 Phycisphaerales bacterium | reverse complement strand
GATCATCGACACCGAGACCGGTGAAGAGCTGGTGCACGTCGGCCGCCAGTTGGGCGAAGAGCTCGCGGCGAAGATCATGAACTCGAGCCTCAAGAAGGTTCGCGTCATCGAGAACCCCAGCGACGTGCTGATCCTCAACACGGTCGCGGAAGAGAAGCTCGACCTGTTCGAGGCGCCGACCGAGTACGAGAAGGCCCTGCTGAAGGTCTACAGCAAGCTCCGGCCGGGCAACCCGCCCCAGGTGGACAAGGCCCGCGGCCTCTTCATCGAGAAGTTCTTCGACGACAACCGCTACCGGCTCGGACGCGTGGGTCGCTTCCGGATCAACCGCAAGTTCGACCTCAATGTTCCCGAGGACATGATGTTCCTCCGCAGCGAGGACTTCCTGCGGGTGGTGCAGTACATCCTCGACCTCCGCAGCAACCGCCCGGATCCCAAGACCGGCCGCCCCGCCGCGATGGTCGACGATATCGACCACCTCGGCAACCGCCGTCTCCGCACCCTGGATGAACTCGCGGTCGAGGAGCTCCGCAAGGGCTTCCTGAAGCTCAAGCGCACCGTCCAGGAGCGCATGAGCGTGAAGGAGCCCGACGAGCTCACCAAGATCGCGGACCTGGTGAACAGCAAGAGCATCAGCAGCGCGATCGACTTCTTCTTCGGGCGCAGCGAGCTGAGCCAGGTCGTCGACCAGACCAACCCGCTGTCGAGCCTCGTCCACGAGCGGCGTCTCTCGGCCCTCGGGCCGGGCGGTCTGAACCGCAAGCGTGCGGGCTTCGAAGTCCGCGACGTGCACATCAGCCACTACGGGCGCATCTGCCCGATCGAGACCCCCGAAGGCACGAACATCGGCCTCATCGCGAGCCTGGGCATCTTCTCGTCGATCGACGAGTACGGCTTCCTGCGTACCCCGTACCGCGAGGCCAAGGACGGCGCTGCCACCGGCAAGATCCTCCACCTCCGCGCCGACGAGGAGATGAAGGCTGTTCTGGCTCCCGCGGACGCGCTCGACGAGAAGGGCCGTCTCAAGAAGGGCCACATCCTGGCCCGCGTTGACGGCGAACTGGCGGCGGTGGACTCGACGAAGGTCGACTACATCGACATCAGCCCCAAGCAGATCGTGGGTATCTCCGCGGCACTGATCCCGTTCCTCGAGCACGACGACGCCAACCGCGCCCTCATGGGTTCGAACATGCAGCGTCAGGCCGTTCCGCTGATCAAGGTGGAGGTGCCGTTCATCGCGACCGGTATCGAGGTCGCGGTGGGCCACAACAGCGGCATGGTGGTCAAGGCGAAGAACCCGGGCACCGTCACGCTGGTCGACGCCGAACGCATCATCATCGACAACTCCGACGAGTACGTGCTGCGCAAGTTCGTCGGTCTCAACGAGCGGACCTGCCTCAACCAGCGCCCCATCATCAAGAAGGGCGACAAGGTCGAGAAGGGCCAGGTTCTCGCCGACGGCGCGAGCACCAGCCTGGGCGAGCTCGCGATCGGCAAGAACGTGCTCGTGGCGTTCAACACCTTCGACGGGTACAACTTCGAGGACGCGATCGTCATCAACCAGCGGCTGGTGAAGGACGACACGTTCACGAGCATCCACATCGACGCGTTCGACGTGGAGATCCGCGAGACCAAGCTGGGGCGCGAGGAGTTCACCCGCGACATCCCCAACGTCTCCGACAAGATGCTGCGCAACCTCGACGAGTTCGGCGTGATCCGCGTCGGCGCCCGCGTGGGCCCCGGCGACATCCTCGTCGGCAAGGTCAGCCCCAAGAGCAAGACCGAGCTCACCCCCGAAGAGAAGCTGCTGCACGCGATCTTCGGCCGCGCCGGTGAGGACGTCAAGAACGACTCGCTCGAAGTGCCCGCGGGCGTCGAGGGCGTCGTGATCGGCGCCCGGAAGTTCAGCCGCCGCCTGCACATGAACGAGGAGCAGAAGAAGCTCCTCAAGAAGGAAATCTCCGACTACGAGCGCCTCATGGACGAGAAGTCCATCGGCCTCTTCCGGCAGATGGTCAACGCGATCAACGACGTGACCGGCACGCCGATGGTCGATCCCAACACCCGCCAGAAGGTCGGTGCCAGCGACATCCCCGAAGTCATCCTGGAGCAGATCCGTACCTTCGATTCCAAGTGGATCAAGGGCGGCAAGGAGACCAAGGGCGCGGCCGAGACGCTCTACCGTCAGTTCTGGCCGCGCGTCCAGGCCATCGGCACCGAGAAGAACCGCAAGGTCAGCCACATGAAGCGGGGCGACGAACTGCCCAGCGGCGTGCTGGAAATGGTGAAGGTCTACATCGCCACGAAGCGTCAGCTCTCGATCGGTGACAAGATGGCCGGTCGCCACGGCAACAAGGGCGTCATCGCCCGCATCGTCCCCGAAGAGGACATGCCGTTCATGGAAGACGGGACGCCTGTCGAGGTGCTCCTCAATCCGCTGGGCGTGCCCAGCCGTATGAACGTCGGCCAGATCCTCGAGACGCACCTCGGCTGGGCGGCCAAGGTGCTCGGCTTCCAGGCCGTGACCCCGGTCTTCGACGGCGCGAGCGAGACCCAGGTCCACGCCGCGATCGCCGAGGCCAACACCCACGTCGCCGAACGGCTCGAGCACTACGAGAAGTCCGCGACATGGCCGCACCCGCGCGAGATCCTCGCGAAGATGCCGCCGCAGTGCAAGATCCAGCTCTACGACGGCCGTACCGGCGAAGCCTTCACGCAGCGCACCACCGTGGGCTACATGTACATCCTGAAGCTCCACCACCTGGTGGACGACAAGATCCACGCCCGCGCCACCGGCCCCTACTCCCTCATCACGCAGCAGCCCCTCGGCGGCAAGGCCCGCACGGGTGGTCAGCGCTTCGGGGAAATGGAGGTTTGGGCGCTCGAGGCGTACGGCTCGGCCTACATCCTTCAGGAACTCCTGACGGTGAAGTCCGACGACGTCGAGGGGCGTACCAAGATCTACGAGAGCATGGTGAAGGGCACGAACAAGCTCGAGGCCGGCATGCCGGTCGCCTTCGACGTGCTCTGCAACGAGCTGAAGGGTCTGGGGATGAACGTGACGCTCGAGAAGAAGAAGACCGAGGGCGGCAGCCTGCTCTGATCAGGGACCCGTCCGGCACAGGGCCCTCGCGAGGGGCGGCCGGGCGCGATCCGCGTCGGGGTAACTGCGTGCAGCGAATGCGAAGCGATGAGTCGCCCCGCCCGCGGGGGCGGTGAGCAAAGGGAACATCAATGTCCGAAGCTGTCTACGACCGCGTGAACGATTTCTCCGCCGTCAAGGTCACCCTCGCGTCTCCCAACGAGATCCGAGCCTGGTCGTACGGCGAGGTCAAGAAGCCCGAGACCATCAACTACCGCACCTACCGCCCCGAGAAGGACGGTCTGTTCTGCGAGCGCATCTTCGGGCCCGAGCGAGACTACGAGTGCGCGTGCGGCAAGTACCGCGGCACGAAGTACAAGGGCATCATCTGCGACCGCTGCGGCGTCAAGGTGACCCACAGCCGCGTGCGCCGCAAG
>JBMOHX010000416.1:0-3547 GCA_049317625.1 Phycisphaerales bacterium | reverse complement strand
CACCCTCAAGATGTTGGCGATGAACTCGGTTGACTCGCGGCTGGCTTGCAGCGCGGCTCGCGGCCGTTCACCGGAGGGGATGGTCAAGTCGGGGTCGGCCCCGTTTGCGAGAAGTGTCCGCGCGACATCTGTTCGGCCGAAAAAGCACGCGTTGTGCAGCGGAGTGCTCGAGTCGCGGTTCCGACCGTTCGGATCCGCGCCGAGGGCGAGGAGTGCCTTCGCGGCATCGTGGTGGTCCGTAATCACGGTCCACCCGAGTGGAGTCACGCCGTACGTGGGATCCTGGGCGTTCAGGAGCGCGGGGTCCTTGGCAAGACTGCCGAGCAACTCGATGTCTCCCGCGGCGGCGGCGCTCCAGATGTTTGTGGTGGTGGGGAGATGCACGGACTGAGCTTGGCGTGAAATCGCCCAAAAGGAGGTGCCCAGCATCGCGGGCAAGATAGTGACGCAGCCGAGCACGAGCGGCAGAAGCAGGCGCTTGCCGCGATGGTTGAGCATGCCACGCAGCCCGCGCTGTTTCCACAGCATCGCGGTGAAGAAGCCGCTGAGGAGAAAGAAGAGCGGCATGCGAAAGCCATGGGTCGCGGCGACCAGTAGGCTCAGTGTTGACGAGTGCTGCCCATCCGACACGATCCACCCGACGCCGGTGTAGGCGAGGGCCGCGTGGAGGGCGATTCCGAGGAGCATCGCGAGTGAGCGGACGGCGTCGAGATCGTGCCGGCGGCTTTGCGACGGAGGGCAGGCGGCGGAAGGCTGGGGGTCGGTCACTGTGCGAGCTTCCTTGTGGCTGCCAGCCTAGGCCGGCGAGGGACTGGTTGTGCCATTCGACCGGCGGCATCTGTTCGCCGCACGTGCGGGGGCGAGGTGGCACGATTGTGTTTCGGAAAGTTGATTTCTGATTTCGGTATCGGCGGTCGAGTGTGGCCTGCGGGATTTGAGAGAACACGCCTGATCTGAGCGGGGACGTCAGGCTTAGAGATTCGGCGAAGCGGATCGGTCCCCAGGCGCTGCGGCAGGTGATATCCGTACAATCTCGTGGAGGACTTCGCACGTTCCTTGGGGTTGCCGAGTTGCAGCCTCTACGAACGAGCGGCTCCGTTGAGTGTTGTCGGATTCAATGAGAAAGTGACTCGCTTCGGCTCGGTCGTGGAAGTCGAATGCTGGCGCAGGATCGGGGCGAGGCGGGCGTGGGCACACGCAGGAGAGGAGAGACGGCATGCGATGGGACTCATGGATACGCTTGGCTTGCTGGGGATGCTCGCCGCTGACGGCGATGGTCGCGGGGATTTCACTTTCCGGTTCCTCGGCGGTCGCGCAGCAGTGCGACGATCTCGTGAGCCTCGGTACCCTCGGAGGTTTGGACTCTGAGGCCTACGGAGTGTCGGGCGACGGGCGGGTGGTCGTCGGGTGGGCTGAGACAACCGGGGGTCTAAGGCGGGCCTGCCGAAAGGTCGCGAACGGGCCGATGCAGGAACTGGGCGCTCTCGGTCAGTTCAGTTGGTCGTTCGCGCACGAGGCCTCCGGCGACGGCGGCGTCGTCGTCGGCGAATCGACCAACTCAAACGGGCAGCAGCGTGCGTTCCGCTGGGTGGCTGGGAGTGGGATGCAGGAACTCGGAACACTCGGAGGCCTGAGCTCTTGGGCCTACGGCATTTCGTCGGGGGGCACCGTTATTGTCGGAAAGGCCGAGCTTGCCTCGGGGGCGATCCACGCATTCCGCCGGGCGTCGTCGGGAGGAATGCAGGACCTTGGCACACTGGGGGGAAACTACTCGGAGGGCTTGGGGGCATCCTCGGATGGCTCGGTGGTGGTGGGGTGGTCGACTACTGCCGATGGCTCGGAGCGTGCGTTCCGGTGGACGGCTTCCGGCGGGATGCAGCCGATTCCTGGACTCGCCTTCGTGCAATCGAACGCAACGGCGGTCTCGGCGGACGGGTCGGTTGTCGTCGGAAGGGCGTTCGTTGCCGCGGAGTCTCGTTACAGAGCGTTTCGGTGGTCCGCGGCGAGCGGACTGAGCATGCTCGGGTACTTGCCCGGTTACTCGCAGTACGCTCTCGCGTGGGGTGTTTCGGCCGACGGGAGGGTCGTCGTCGGAGAGGTACGGAATCCATCGAATCAAGTGAAGGCCTTCCGGTGGACCGCCGAGCAGGGGCCGGTGGAGCTCGACAGTCTTGGGGGACCTGGCGCAGTTGCGATGGGGGTCTCGGCGGACGGTCGGGTGGCCGTGGGGAGCGCCTTTGCCTTGAACGGGCACTTCTATGCGACGAAGTGGACACGGGCGTGCCCAGCGGACCTGGACTGCTCCGGCGGCGTGGACAGCGACGACGTCATCCAGTTCTTTGCGGCCTGGGACGCGAGCAATCCGCTCGCCGATTTCACCGGAGATGGCGGCGTGGACGGCGACGACATCATCGCCTTCTTCGCTCGATGGGATAGCGGTTGCTGACCGTTCCCGGCTCGCGCCAGGTCCGGTCGTACACTTCCGTCAGCCATGATCAATCTCGCGTTGCTTTCCTCTTTGCTGATCGCAGGTCAACCCGATTCGACCGCTCGAGTTCCCGTGACGCTGCGTGTCGCGACGTTCAACGTGGAGGACGTGCGGACCACCGACCTGCTCGATCCCGAGCATCCGCGTCTCAAGCGGCTCGCGGAGGTGATTCAGCGGGTTCGGCCGAACATCATTCTGTTGAACGAGCTCGCCTACGACCAGACGGGGGCACCCGGGTTCAAAGAGGGTGATGAACCGGGGCAGAACGCCGCGAGATTCTTGAACGGGTTTCTCGCACGGGCCGCGGGCGGCGTCGCGCCGATGCGGTTCAAGGCGTTCACGGCCCCGGTGAACACCGGCGTGACGAGCGGGTTCGACCTCGACAACGACGGCGCGGTCCGCACGACGTTCACGCACCCGCCCGCGACGGGCGCCGACGGCAAGCCGACGGAGCTTCCCGCGGATGCTCGTGGGTACGGGAACGACTGCTGGGGATTCGGCGGCTTTCCGGGGCAGTACGGGATGGCGCTGCTGGTGGACGAGCGGCTCGAGATTCTCACGGATCAGGTTCGCACCTTCCAGCGTCTGCCTTGGAGCTACGTCGACGGCGCGTTTCTGCCGACCAAGCCCGAGGGCGGCGACTGGTTCACGCCCGAGGAGCTCGCGGTTGCCCGGCTGAGTTCGAAGAGCCACTGGGATGTTCCGGTGAAACTCCCCAACGGAAGCGTGCTGCACGTGCTGTGCAGCCATCCGACACCGCCGGTCTTCGACGGTGCCGAGATGCGGAACAAGAAGCGGAACCACGACGAGATCCGGTTCTGGCGCGACTACATCGAGAACGCGCCTTACGTGGTCGACGACAAGAACGTCCCGGGCGGCTTGCGGCGGATGGACCTGTTCGTCATCGTCGGCGACCTCAACGCGGACCCGGTGAACGGCGACAGCTTCAAGAACCCCATCAAGACCCAGTTGTTCTCGTCTTCGCGGATCAACAGCGAGTTCACGCCTCTGGGAGAGGTGGATTTGACCGCCGCGGGGCTCGACGCGTCCGACACGGCC
>JBMOHX010000415.1:0-3551 GCA_049317625.1 Phycisphaerales bacterium | reverse complement strand
CGGCGTACCCGATGGGGTGGATCGAGGCGGCGTTCTCGTGGCTCGCGGGGTGGGTGGGTTCGGTCATGCCGGCCGGGCTGGTGAGCGAGTGTCTGACCGGGGGCGTGATCGGCGGGGTGGGGGCGACTGTGGTGTTTCTGCCGCAGATCTGCCTGCTGTTCTTCATGATCTCGCTGCTCGAGGACACGGGGTATCTCTCTCGCGCGGCGTTTGTGATGGATCGGGTGCTGCGGCCCTTCGGGTTGCCGGGTCATTCGTTCATGCCGCTGCTGAGCAGCCACGCGTGCGCGCTGCCGGGGATCATGGCGGCGCGGGGCGTGCCGGACCCGCGCGATCGACTTGCGACGATCTTGGTCGCGCCGTTCATGAGCTGCTCCGCGCGGATCCCGGTGTACGCGCTGCTCACGTTCATTCTCTTCCCCGAGTCGCCATGGAAACAGACGGTGGCGTTCATCGGGTGTTACGCGCTGGGGCTGGTGGCGGGGGTGCTGAGCGCGCTGATCGCGCGGCGGACGATCATCAAGGGCAAGAGCCGGCCGATGGCGCTCGAGCTGCCCGTGTACCGCCGTCCAAACTTCCGGACCGCGGTGATGACGACGCTCGACCGCGCGGCGGTGTTCCTCAGGAAGGCCGCGACGAACATCCTGGCGATCAGCGTGGTGCTGTGGTGGTTGAGCACGTTCCCGAAGGTTGAGCCACCGCCGTTGGCGGCGGCGCTACGCGCGAGTGCGGCGCAGGTCGAAGGGAGCGCAGAGGTGCCCGCGATGACGTTCGAGGGACAGGAGTTCGCGGCGGAGAGCGCGGAGGAGCGGCTGGCCGAGGCGGATCGGGTGGAGAAGATGCACGCGGGGCAGCACTCGTTCGCCGCGGGGTTGGGGCGGGCGATCGAGCCGGTCTTCCGGCCGCTGGGGTACGACTGGCGGCTGTGCATCGGGGTGGTGACGAGCTTCGCGGCGCGTGAGGTGTTCGTGTCGACGATGGGAGTCGTGGCCGCGGGGAGCGACGAGGGCGACGACGAGCGGGTGACGCGGCAGATCGCGGGGATGAAGCGGGACGACGGGGTGACGAACGTCTTCACGCCGCCGGTGGCGTGGTCGCTGCTGGTGTACTACGTGCTGGCGATGCAGTGCCTGCCGACGCTGGCGGTCACGGCGCGAGAGGCGGGCGGGGTGAAGTGGGCGCTGTTGCAGTTGGGGTGGATGAGCGTGTTGGCGTACTTTGGTGGGCTGATCGCCTACCGGGTGATGCTGTGAAGGCGATGCTGAGCGACTGGCAGTTCTGGGTGGTGACGATCGCGGCGGTGGCTGCGCTGCTGTACATGGTTCGTGGGGCGCTTCCGCCGGGGGTGTTTGGGAAGAAGGCGAAGGGGAAGGCGGCGACGCTGACGGTGTTGGGAAAGCCGGTGGGGAAGAAGAAGAGCTCACAGTAAGAAAGCCGCAAAGCAGCACATGAAGCAAGAGCCGTTCATGTCGTGCACAACCAGCGGGCGTGCTGCTGGCGGCGGGTGCGGTGTTGCGGTGCTTTCGGTGTGACTGGGGATGCGCTCGCCGGGCGATTGCGGGGCGGGGGACTTATCCCCCGCCGGCCTTCGCGTCGGTTTTGCCAACCTCAGCCAGCATCGCTCTGCACCTGGCCAACGCATCGCGGTGCTGTTGAAAGAAGCGATGCTCCGGCGAGAATCCAACGTCGCTCACCGCTACGCACTCCTGGAGTAAGGGGAGCGCCTCCTGCGCGTTACCCGCGGCGAGCCGTGCGTTCCCCGCTCGGAATAAAGCCCGGGCGAGAGCAGGATGGGCTGTCGAGTACAGGCGGCGTTCCATCGCAACCGCCTCATCCGCCGCCGCAATCGCGCGACCCGACTCTCCCAAGTCGGTGCACGCCGCCGCGAGGTTGTAGAGGTTCATCGCGATGGTCGGGTGGTCTTGCTTGAAGAGTCGACGGTTCATTTCCAAGGCCTGTGTGAAGCGTGATTCGGCCTGAGCGGCGTCGCCGAGTTCCAAGTTGGTGCGCCCGACGTAGATCATTGCGGTGGCGACGGCGGGGTTGTCGCGGGTGTAGAGTCGCTGGTACATCTCCAGCGCATCCACGTACGAAATCCTTGCTTCCGCCGTCTGCCCCATCGCTTCCCGCACGCTCGCGAGGCCGGTCAGGCTGCCCGCGATGTCCGCATGGTCGCCCTTGTTGAGTCGCCGGAACATCTCAAGAGCCTCAACTTGCAGCGGCTCGGATTCCAGCGGGCGACCGAGCGATTCCACAACAAATGCGAGGCTTGCAATACTCTCAGCGACATCCGGGTGGTCTCCTGCGCAAATCCGGCGAGCCATCGCCAGCGCCTCAGCGTGCGCCTGCTCTGCCGCCGCGGCGCGCCCGACCGAATACAGCACGCGCCCCAAGGCGTTGAGCGCCCTGGCCAACTCAAGGTGGTCACCTTGAAGCGCCTTCCGCAGGATCGAAACCGCCTGCTCGGCGATGGGCAAGGCGTCTTCACCCTTGCCGGTATTGTCGAGAATGAGCGCCAGAGCGCTCAACAGCTCCGCCCTGATCCGCGGCTGATCGTCGAGCTCGCCTGAGTTCAGCCGCGCCGCGCCCGCGAGCACAGCTTCGCTGAGCAGGGTGTCCTGCCGGCCCTCATGGGTTGGATCGACAGACTGAAGCGTCTTGATCAGATAGCCCTTGATGGCGGTAGCACGGTTGCGCTCGGCTACCGCTGACTCCTCCGCCGCGATCGCATGATCGCGCTCAATCCCGATGCGATAGGCTTGCCACGCGAAGCCCGCTGCGCCCAGCACGAGCGCCGCTGATGTCGTCGCCGCCGCAGCGACCGGTCCCTTGTTCCGCCGTACGAACTTGCGAAGGCGGTAGAGGCGGCTGGGCGGCGCGGCCACCACCGCATCGCCGGTCAGATACCTCTGGATGTCGAGCGCCAGGCCGTTGGCTGTTTCGTAGCGGCGCTGGCGGTCCTTCTCCAGCGCTTTCATGACGATCCAGTCGAGTTCGCCCCGGACAAGGATGCCCAGTCGCTTGGGCTCGGTGTGCCGCTTTGCCGCGACGCTCGCGAGCGTGTCGTTGTTGGCGCTGAGGCGGGTGCTGGGCTTGGGGGGCTCGACCTCGCGGATGATGCGTTGGATCTCGGCGTAGGCCGCGGAGCGGAGCTGGGTGCCCTCGAAGGGTGTCGTGCCGGTGAGGAGTTCGTAGAGCAGGACGCCGAGCGAGTAGACGTCGGTACGGGTGTCGATGTCGAGGTTGCCCTCGGCCTGCTCGGGGCTCATGTACTCGGGCGTTCCGATGAGGGCCTTGTGTTCGGTGAAGAGGGTCTTCTCGGTGAGCTTGCTGGCGGTGGCCTTGGCGATGCCGAAGTCGATGACCTTGGTGTGCGGGCGGCCGTCCTGAGTGCTGACAAGGATGTTCGAAGGCTTGAGATCCCGGTGGATGATGCCCTTGGTGTGCGCGTGCTGCACGGCGTTGCAGACCTGCGCGAAGAGCTCCAGGCGGTCTTCGATGCTCAGGTTGTTCCGGTCGCAGTACGCGACGATCGGTTCGCCCTTGACGAG
>JBMOHX010000414.1:0-3556 GCA_049317625.1 Phycisphaerales bacterium | reverse complement strand
GCCGCTCAGTTGCCCCAATCAACGCCTTCAACGCTCTCATGGTTCCACCTCAGGAGTGCGCGTACCTCACCGCTCCCCGCCGCGGGAGTCCCTCGGTCTACGCCCACCTGAGTCCATGCGGTCACGCCCCAACCACGCGACACGGTTTTTCACCGATTGAAAAGAACAACTGCACGCGAACCGGGCCCCACCACCTCGCCCGGCCACTTCGCTCCATCAGCCCCCACGACAACCCGAAGCCGGGTTGTCGTGGCACTGGGGAATGAAAAGAGCGCGCAATCCCGCGCTCCCCATTGCCCTCTTCACCTCTCCGTCGGCATCCCCACCGGCACACTCGTCGGCTCGTTCGGGGGCGGGCTCACGAAGGGCAGGTATTCCCACCACGAGCGGTCGCGGTTGAACGCGGGGTACATGTAGCCGCCGCGGGCCGCGAAGGCGTCGCCTGCTCCCTTGTACCAGAGCAGCCAGGCCTTCTGGTTGTAGCCGAAGTCCTGCCCGGTCAACGCCCGCAGGCTCCAAAGGGTGTTCCGATTGACCGCGAGGTTCGGGTCCGCGAGCGCCGTGATCAACTGCTCGACGACCCGGTTCTCCGCGTACTGCCCCAGCGCCAGCGCGGCTTCGAGACGCACCTCGTACTCGGGTTCCTTCTCCGCGTCGAGGGTCTCGATCAGCCCGTCGATGGCCGTCGGGAAGTACAACCGCTGGAGCCCGCGCGCGGATTCCACACGCACCGGGATGTCCGAGTCCTTCAGCCGCTCGACCAGGATCGCCGCGTCCTCCGGCTGACCGTGGATCGCGATCGCCCGAACCGCCGCGGCACGCACGCCGGGGTCCGAGTCGTCGGAGTTGTCACGGAAGAGCGCCATGTACACCGGCTCGCCCGCGAACGGAGCGCCCGCGAGCAGCAGCGTCCCGCGGTACCGGTTGTTGGGGTCGTACGGGTCAATCGCCCACGCCGCGGCTTCGGAGGGCGTCGGGCCGGAGAATGTCTCGAAGATGCTGTTCGCGCCCGGCTTCATGTCCAACTGCGGCGCATCGCAACCCGCGAGCGCGAGCAGCACGGGGAGCGCGACGATCCGAGCAAGGCTGCGGTTCACCATGCGGGCAGTATATCGGGCGCGGGCGAGAGCCGCGGCGTCACTCGTCGCGCATCGCCATCGGCGGCGCGAGGAGTTCCTGGAAAATGAACGCCCGCTTCCAATCCCCGGGACGAATGGAGAACCCGCCGACCGACGGGGCGTGCACCTCGTTCGTCGCGGCCGGAGTATCTGGCACCAGGCGGTGTGTGCTGGACTCGCCGTAGTGGTGGTCAGTGGCGGGGGCCGGTGCGGGGCGGGCGGCCGGCTTCGGTGCCGGCTGACCGCGCTGCGGCTGCTTTGCACTCTGCTGCGCCTGCTTGCCCTTGGGCTGCGCCTGCGGCGGGCGATTCGCCTGCGCCCGAGTGGCCGCCGTGTTGGGGCGCGACATCTGCGACTTCGCGAACGGCGGAGCCGCGGGAGCGGGGGCCTGCATCACCGACCGAGCCGGCGGTGCCGGGGGCGTGACCCGGGCGCCCACCATCTGCGGGCGTTGCTCCGCTTGCAACTGAGGCTGCGGGGTCGAGGTATGGGGGCTCGCTTGCGCGGCCGTGGCCCGCTGGCGGCGGAGTTCTTCGATCTGGGCCCGGCGTTGCGCCGCGAGTTCTTCCAGCCGCTGAGCGGCTGACTTGGGCGCGCCGTCGGAGGAGGCGAGCGCGGGCCGCTGCCGCGCAGCAATCGGAGCCGGGGGGATCTCGCCGGGCACCGGCCGGCCGGTCCGTAGCGCTTCGTCCGCCGCCCGCTTCGCGACGTCCATCTGTCGCCTGACTTCGGCCTGTTCCTTTGCGGCCTTCACGATCTTGCTCACGGCGATGCCGATGATGACGATCGCCCAGAACGCGAGTTTCAGGGTGCCGGCATTGAGCCAACTCGGGCTATTCTGCGCCAGGAACATGCCGGAAGCGTATCAGCCTCCCGGCCCCGACGCCCGAGGGGCTCGACGGGGGATCAGCACGAGGTCCTCGGGCCCCGGCGCGTCCAGCGGCACCCCATACACGCGGTCCAGCACCCGGGACGAGATGATCTCCGCGATCGGGGCACAGGCCCCGCAACCGCCTTCCGAGTCCAGCACCAGCGCGCCGTCCGCGTAGCGAAGGGCGAGCGCCAGGTCATGCACCACCGCAACGACGCACAGCCCGCCGTCCGCGAGAGAGCGCAACAGCGTCAGCACGCCCAGCGCCTGGGCCGGGTCGAGCGACGACACGGGCTCATCCGCCAGCAGCACCTTCCCCCGCGGGTCGCCGCCGGGAAGGTCGATCTGGGCCAACGCCCGCGCGAGCGTCGCCCGCTGCTGCTGGCCGATGCTCAGCTCGCGGAACGGCCGCGCGCCGTGCGACTCCAGCCCCACCGCGGCGAGCGCCGACATCACCGGGTCGTGGTTCCGAGGACCCCTTGCGTAGCGGCCGAGCGCAACCACTTCGGCGGTAGTAAATCCGAACTCGATGGTTGTGCGCTGCGGTACGTAGGCGAGGCGGGCGGCCCGCTGCGACCCGGAATACGCCGCGAGCGGCTTGCCGTCGAGTTCGACGGTGCCAGAGGTGGGCGGCCGGGCCCCGATCATCGCGCGCAGCAGCGTGGTCTTGCCGACGCCGTTAGGCCCCAGCACCACAGTGAACGTCCCGGGCGCGAAGTTCGCGCTCAGCCCGCGAAGAACCGGCCGGGAGTCGAAGGCGAGCGTGAGGTCGCGCACACAGAGAGTCACGCCGCGATGGTAGGGGTACGCGGTAGCGCGGCGGCTCCCGACGCCCGCCGCCTCTGCTACGCTCCCGCCTTCGGGAGCCCCTCCTTGCACCGACTCGCGAACGACCCATCCATCTGGCTCACCACTCTCACGATCGACGGCCCTTCCGCCAGCGGGAAGAGCTCGGTTTCCATGCACGTCGCGGCCGCCGTTGGTGGCGTCGCCATGCTGACCGGCCGGCACTACCGAAGCGTCACGTACGCGATGATGCAGCGGGGTATCGACCTCGCCGATCAAGGCGCGGTATCCCGCGTGGTGGCGGGGTTCGCGATGCGACTGGACGACAGCGGCGTCATCAGCATCGACGGTACCGCGTTTTCCGACGCGACGATCGAGAGCAGGGCAGTCGAAGCGCATGTCAGTTCGGTCGCGAGCAACGACGATGTGCGGGCGTCCCTTATCGCGCTCCAACGCTCGTATGTGCAGCGATTCGCGTCACGCGAGTTCCCCGTGGTCATCGAGGGTCGTGACGCCGGCACCCGCATCGCGCCCGACGCTCAGTTGCGGTACTACCTCTCCGCCAGTGCCGAGGCGAGGGGCAAGCGCCGCTACGGTCAGCGCCCCGAGGCCGAACGCGGCGAGACGCAACAGGCCATCGAGGCCCGCGACCTCGCCGACTCTGGCCACGACCGCGCCACCGAGGACACTCCCGGGCTCATGGTGATCCACACCGACGAGATGACCCAGCCACAGGTGGTCGCCCGGATCATGAGGGACCTCGTCTGACCTCCCCGGCGGT
>JBMOHX010000413.1:0-3558 GCA_049317625.1 Phycisphaerales bacterium | reverse complement strand
GCAGCTACCAGATTCTCCCCATGCTCCCCGGCCACAACTACGCCGAGGCCCACGGCATCACCAACGACGGAACGCGTATTGTGGGTGTCAGCGGGTTCGGCGCGGCAGCACGCGCGTTCCTGTGGAACCCCAGTTCTCCCGCGACCAGCCTCGACCTCGGAGTGGTCTCCGGGCAGCCCTCGTCTTCTGCGCACGCGATCAGCGTCGACGGCGGGACGGTCGTGGGCGAGAGCGGGACAGTCGCGTTCCGATGGACTGCGGCGGGCGGCATGCAGAGCCTGGGTTCACTCCCCGGCCAGACCAGCGCGAGCGCGTACGCCCAGGCGGTCTCGGGCTCGGTGATCGTCGGCACGTGGCGGCAGAACGGGAACGACCGAGGGTTCATGTGGGCGCAGTCGATGGGCATGGTCGACCTTGGCATGCCGGCGAACGCGTCGGCCTTCCGTGTTCGGGGCATCAGCCATGATGACGGCGCGTGCGTCGTCGGTCAGGCGTTCATGAACTCTACGTTCAAAGGAGTTGTGAGGACGCGCCGCAACGGCGTGCAGGACATCGTGCAGCACCTGCAAAACCGTGGTGTGAACATGACCGGTTGGACCATCACCGACTGCACCGCGGTGAATCCGAACGGGACTGCCTTCGCGGGGATCGGTCTGTACAACGGCCAGTCGGTGGGCTGGGTTGTGCGTGACCTCGGCATGACGACGCTGATTTCCGGCGTGAACACGGAGACGGTCTGCCAGAACGGCGTCACGACGATCAGCACCGGTGGACCGGGCACGGTGTCGGGTGTCGGGTTGCAGCTCCAGTGGTACAAGAACGGTGTCGAGCTCGTCGAAGGAGTTCAGTCGACCGGTTCGACCATCACAGGCACGACGACGACCGAGATCACGATCTCGGGCATCACACCTGCGGATGCCGGCGCCTACAGCATGGAGGCCTCCGTTCAGGGCGCGAACCCAAAGATGAGCGCGCCGCAGCAGATTTATGTGACGAACGCGTCTCCGTCGATCTGGAGTCAGCCGGTCGATACGACCGGCTGCCCTGGCTCGAGCATCTCGTTGGGAGTGGGCGCGAACTCGGGCGCGGGGAACGTGCTCTACCGGTGGCAGCGGCGAGTGAACCCGTTCCCGAACGTGTACGAGGATCTCTTTGACGGGCCCACCGCCAACGGCTCTTCGCTCTCCGGCACGAACACGGCAACCCTCACCATCAACACCGCGCAACTGGCCGATTCGAACAGATACCGGTGTATCGTCACCAACACCGTGTGCGGCGCGTTGACCGGCATCTCGACCAACCGGGTCTTCGTGACCGTGAACGCCGCGCCCGTCATCACCTCTCATCCCACCTCGACCTTTGGCTGCGTGCATCCCTTCGCGATCGCGCAGTTCTCCGTTGCTTCAAGCTCGCCCGGTGTGGTCTACCAGTGGCAGAAGCGCGTGCCGCCGTTCTTCAACCTCTACGTCGACATCTTCGACGGCCCCAACGGCAACGGCGGATCGTACTTTGGCACGAACACACCGAACTTCTCGGTGCTCAGCCTCAACCCGCCGGACTTCACCGAGTATCGCTGTGTGTTCACGGATGCGTGCGGCATCGCTGTCAGTCTGAGCGCGGAACTGTGGCCCGTCGATCCGTTCGACATCGCTCAGCAACCGCAGGACGCGGTCGTCTGCCAAGGCGGCAACCCCACGCTCACGTTCACGCTGACATCCGGCAACATCGGGTTCCCCACCTTCCAGTGGTACAAGGTCCCCGGCGTGCCGATCACCGACGGCGTGCAGGCGTCTGGATCGATCGTCTCGGGCGCGCAGAGCATCAGCCTCCAGTTCACCGGCTTCCAGGCGCAGGACGCGGGGCAGTACTACTGCGTGGTCAACGGCTACTGCGGTCTTCCCACAACAGCGAACGCAACGCTGACCTTCTGCCCCGGAGACTACAACTGCGACGGCAGCATCGACGGCGATGATGTGATCTGGTTCTTCACCCTCTGGGACGCGGGCGACCCCGCGGCGGACACCAACCTCGACAACAGCGTTGACGGCGACGACGTCATCTCGTTCTTCGAACACTGGGACCAGGGATGCTGACGGGCCCTGCCACTTCTCCACGGGGATAGGTCCAAGAACTGGGAATACGGAGACCGCCTCGACACCGGGCTCGGATCGGGTACGCTGGGTGCAGCGCACGCCGGGCGGAGCGTCCGGCGCCGACAAGGGGTGGTTTCGATGAAGGCACTGAGTTTTGCCGCTGTGTTGCTCGCATGTTCCGCGATGGGTCAGGTGGGCGTGGCGCATCACGACCCAGACCTGGTGGGGGAGCCGGGTCCGCGCCCGACCAAGGGAGTTCTGCTCGAAATCGACATACGCGGGCTGAACGCGGCACTCGCGTCCGCGCCTCTCGAGAGGCTTGATGCCGAGTTCGAGAACTACGGCACGCCGCTGACGCTTATCGGGCCCGACGGACAAGGTATCGAGTTCTTCGCGGTCGAGTCGCCGGTGATGGAGCCGGGGCTCGGGGCGAAGTTTCCGGAGTTCAAGACGTACGTGCTGCGCTCGTTGGATGGTGGGCACGCGGGGCGTCTGGAGATCACGCCGCGGGGTGTCACTGCGATGATTCGCGCCGTGACCGGAGGCGACGCCGAGGGCCGCGGCGGGACTTGGATGATCGATCCGTGGCAGTCGCGCGACCCCGCGCACGCGATCGTGTATTGGATGCGGGACCTTCCCGGCAGCACCGATTGGGAGTGCGAGACCATCGGCGACGCGGAGCCACTGCCGACCGAGAGCGGCGGCTACGCCGATCGTTTCGTGCAGAACCGGCTTACCTACCGCATCGCGGTCGCGTGCACCGGTGAGTATGGTGCGCACCACTCCGCACTGCAGGGCAACCCTCCGAACATTGCGGATCCCCTCGCGGCGATTGTCACCGTCGTCGCACGGACGAACGTCGTGTATGAAGCCGACCTGGGGGTGCACTTCAACCTCGTCGCCAACAACGACCTCCTCATGTTCACCGACGGCACGACCGATCCGTACACGAGCACGTGCGGCGGGTCGGGGGGTACAGACTGTTCCGGCAGCATCCTGGGCGAGAACCCGGGCGTCATCAACGGCGCGATCGGGAGCGCCAACTACGACATCGGTCACTGCGTCACCCGTATCTTCGGCGGTGTTGCCAACCTGCGCTGCGTGTGCACGAACAACAAGGCCCGCGGCGTGTCGGGCATCCCGCGCGGAGGCGACGTGGACCCGCTGTCGGCGCTGGTGGTCATCCACGAGATCGGCCACCAGTTCGGCGCGAACCACACGTTCAACGGCACGCGCGGCCGCTGTGCTGGCAATGTCAATCTGCCAACCGGATGGGAAGCGGGCTCCGGCTCGACGCCCATGGCCTACGCCGGCGGTTGCCCCGTCGGCGACGCCCCGCCCTCTGACAACATCGTCCAGTTCGCCGAACCGTACTTCCATCACGGCAGCTATCTCGAGATGAACCGCTTCATCACGGGGAACGGAGGGTCGTGCGCCGTCTCGACTCCAACGGCGAACGACACAC
>JBMOHX010000412.1:0-3572 GCA_049317625.1 Phycisphaerales bacterium | reverse complement strand
GCGGGCACCATGACCGGCGACATCGCCCTCGAGGGCATCCTCCGCCCATCAGGGTTCTTGCTCGACGGCGGGATCATCGCGTCGTCAACTGGGTTCACGGAGATCTCGCTCGACGCCGCGGTACCCGCGATTGCCGCGACCGGGTCGTGCAACCTCGCGGCGGGGCTCACTGTCATCACTCGCGAGGGGCCGGTTGCTGCTGGTCAGAGTTGGACCGTCGTTGAGGCGGGGAGCTTCTCGCTCGGTGCGATCGCACTGCCCTCGCTTGGTCCTGGTCTTGAGTGGGCCCTCAACAACAGCGCGACCAGTCTCTCGCTCGCCGCGACCGCGGTTCAAGTCCGATGCCGACCTTCCGTCGATCGCCTCTCGGCCGCAGTTGTCGACGGTTACGTCGGCAACCCGATCGTGCTTGCCGCGGCGGTGTCGGGGCCGGTGTCGGACGTTCGTTGGTACAAGGATGGGCTGCCGCTCACCGACGGCGGCATCTACTCCGGCGCGGAGACGCCGGAGTTGTCGATCGCGTCGAATGCGCCGGTGAACCTGGCGCGGTACCACCTCATAGCGACTGGACTGTGCGGGAAGACGGCCTCGCTGCCCATCGATGCGTCTGTGCGGTGCGGCGGCGACTTCAACCAGGACTTCAGCGTTGACGGGGACGACGTGATCGACTTCTTCGGCCCGTGGGACGCGGGGGAGATTGCCGCGGACTGGAACCGTGATGGGGCGGTGGACGGGGATGATGTGATTGGGTTCTTTGGGAGGTGGGATGAGGGGTGTTGATCGCGATCCGGCTGCCGGTCGCGTGACAGGTTCTTGTGGAGCTTTCAAATGATCAAGCGTGCAATGCTCGGTGCGTCCTTGGTTCTCGCAACAACTGTGAATGCGCAACCCGTTCAGTGGCGGGTGGAGGATGGGGGGAATGGGCATTGGTATGAACTGCGCCCGACCGACGCCGGGGATTGGGCGACCGCCCGGGCGGTCTGCATTGCTTCGGGCGGCGATCTGGTCACCGTCACCAGCGGGGGAGAGAGGGCGTTCCTTGCCGAGCAATACGGCACTCCGCCCTGGCCTTGGGGCCAGTTGTGCTATGTCGGGCTCTACCAGGACAGAGCAGCCGCCGATTTCAGTGAACCTGGGGGCGGTTGGCGCTGGGTAACCGGCGAGGTGGCGAGTTGGATTCCGTGGATCGCTGGCCATCCTGAGAACTCGTGGGACCTCCAGCATTGGGGTGTGACCTATGGTGCCTTCGACCTCGATGATTGGGGGCCAGGAACATGCTGCACCCCCAATCGGTTGTGCATCGAGTACTCCGCCGACTGTAACAACGACGGCGTTGTTGACAAAGGGCAGATTCTTAGTGGTCAACTGCCCGACACGAACTCGAACGGAGTTCCAGATGCCTGCGAAACTCCTCAGTCGGTCACGAACCGCTACGTGCGATTCGCGAGAACGACGGACACGATCAAGATCAACGGCAACACGATTTTCAACCTTGGGCCCTTCACTTATGAAATGCGTGTCTGGGTAGAGGGCAATGGCGCCATCATTACCGAGCAGCGCGATCGCGAGGAAGACAAGGGTGTCATACTCGGTCCGGGTTTATTTTATAACTCGGTTGTGAGCCCGGTGTTCAGCGGCGGTGCGCCAGCACTCAATGCTGGCATGTGGCATCACTACGCATGGACGTCTGATGGCGTCACGACGCGTGTGTTTGTCGATGGTCAACTCGTCGGCTCACGACCGTGGTCGGCGGCCATACAGTATCCGGACGCCCCGACATCATGGATGGCACTAGGCAAGTTCTACTACGCTGCCGGATGCTGCCCCTCGAGTTGGAACTCATTCATCGGGCGCCTCGATTGGATAAGGGTGTCAGCCTCGGCCCTCTACACGGCGCCGTTCGTTCCTCCCACAGAATCGCAGGTTGGGTCCTCACCATCAACTCAGCTCCTGCTTAAGTTCAACGAGCCAGCGGGAACAACAACGCTCATCGACGAGTCTCCTAATGCGTTCATCTGCGAAGTAGGAGCACCTCCTGCACCCGGGTATCTCGCGACCGCACCGGTCATCGGTGAGCAAGATTGCACCGCGCCCACAATCTCCCAGCAACCCACGAACCTGTCCCTGTCCTCTGGCGGTATTGCCCAGTTCAGTGTCGTGAGTAACACGCAGACGACAGTCGGTTACCTCTGGCACCGAAACAACATCCCCCTCGTCAACGGCGGCCGTATCTCCGGAGCGGATGGGCCTGTTCTTGCAATCCCCAACTCCCAGTGGTCCGATCAGGGCGCCTACACATGCCTCGTTTCCGGTAGTTGCGGCAGCGTCATGAGCGAACCCGCCACCCTCACCATCACCTCCTGCCCGCCCGCGTGGACCTCCACCGGCACCGAAGACTTCGGCCCCCGCTGGGTCCACGCGCAGGCGTACTCCGCCGTCAACGGCGGCACGCTGCTCTTCGGCGGGCGCGACGCCGCGAACAGCACCCTCGGCGATACCTGGCTCAAGACCGCCGCGGGCTGGTCGAACGTCTCGAACTCCGGCCCCGCCGCGCGCACCGATCACGCCATGGCCAAGCTCGGCAACGGCCATGTCCTGCTCTTCGGCGGCAAGACCAACGCTGGTCAGAACTCCTCCGCGCTCGGCGATACGTGGGCATGGGACGGCGCGAACTGGATGCAGCTCGCCGCTACCGGTCCGGCCGCTCGCGCTGGCCACGCGATGACGTTCGACTCCGCACGCAACCGCGTCGTTGTCTTCGGCGGACTCGACGCCGCCGGCGGCGCTCTCAGCGACACTTGGGAATGGAACGGCGCCGCGTGGAGCCAAGTCTCCACCACCGGCCCCGCGCCCCGCTTCGCCCACACCATGGCCTACGACCCGGCCCGCCGCAAGACGCTCCTCTTCGGCGGCTTCGGCCCCGGTTTGCTCGGCGACACCTGGGAATGGGACGGAAGCGCATGGACCCAGGTCGCCACCTCCGGCGTCTCGGCCCGCTTCTACGCCGCGGCAGACTTTGACGAGCAACTCGGGCGCATCCTTCTGTTCGGCGGCTCAACCGGCGGCAGCGTCTTGAGCGATGCCTACGTCTGGACCGGCACGGTGTGGCAGCCCCAGTCCTTCGGCACCAGCCCGACGCCACGCTGGACCCACGCGATGAGTTACGACTCCGCGGCGAGTCGGATGGTCCTGACCGGCGGCGCGGGCACTGGCCCAACGCGCTTCGCCGACGCCTGGGAGCAATCAGGCCGCCCGATCTTGATCTCGCAGCCGCCGGTGGCCATGTCCCGCATGGTGGGGGACAGTGTGCAACTTGCCAACACGGTGGGAGGCACTGGCCCGTTCACGTACCGATGGAAGAAGGGCGGCGCGAACTTGGTCGACTCGGCGATTTACTCGGGCGTGGCGACGCCGACGCTGACCATCAACACTTCGGACCCGTCGCAGTCTGGACTCTACACGCTCGTGATCACGTCGCCATGTACCGAACTCACGACCGCAGGCACGCAACTCGACATCTCATGCGGCGCAGATTTCAACCACGACGGCGCGGTAGACGGCGACGACGTGAT
>JBMOHX010000411.1:0-3579 GCA_049317625.1 Phycisphaerales bacterium | reverse complement strand
ACGGCGGCGTGCCGATCGTGATCACGCGGGAAATCGCTCGCCCTCGCGCCGATGGACCGCTACATTGCAGGCATGCACGAGCGAGGCGAGTTGAAGGTTGGACCAAGCGCACAGGACGGCGCCCGCGGCGAGCAGCCGCGAGAGATTCAGGAGGATCAGACACCCATGCTCGCAGTACGCAAGGCTCTTCCTGTTACCCGCGATTCCGTGACCCACAAGTTCACCATCGAACGCCACGAGGGGTATCTCACCATCGGGCTTTATCCCGATGGTCGGCCGGGCGAGATCTTCATCAAGATGGCGAAGGAAGGCTCCACGATTTCGGGGATGTGCCAGGCCTTCTGCCGCGCGTTCAGCCTGTCGCTGCAGTTCGGGCTGTCGATCAACGAGGCGGTGATCCGCTTTAAGGGGATGCGGTTCGAGCCGATGGGGCCGACCAGCAATCCGCAGATCCCCGAGGTGAGCTCGATCGTGGACTACGTCGCACGGTATCTTGAGTTGCACTTTGGGACGCCGGTTCGCGGGCGGTGAGGTCCGGCGAGAGGCGACCGGAGCCCGACGAGAAAACCTGCTGCGGGCACGCCCTTCGGGGTGCGGATTCATTGTTCAAAACCAACGGGGGTGTCGTCGCGGAGCCTCCTCCACGCCCCGCCTACTGACGTCGCACGCCTCCGGCGTGAAGACCGGCTGAGCGTTTCGCGGCACGGTCGCCGTGTGCGGTGTGCTTACGTTTGGCCTGGGGCGAAGGGCGCACGGTCATCTTCTCCGATGACACTCGCCGTCGCCAACTGCTTTGAGTGGCTCAGCGAGATGTGCCACTTCGTGATTCCCAAGCCCACCGCGATCTCTGCGGCCTTGCCGCTCAGGACCAGCGTCGGTGCGCCCGAGGGCAGGTTGCGCACCTCGACGTCCGTCCACGCGATACCGTCGCGCCAGCCGGTGCCGAGCACCTTGAGGGCGGCTTCCTTCGCTGCGAATCTCGCCGCGAAGCGAGCGGTCGGATCTGCGTACTCGCGGCAGTACCCGGCTTCGTTCGGGGTGTAGACGCGGTGCACGAAGCGATCGCCGTGGCGTTCGAGCATCTCGCGGATGCGGTCGATCTCGATGATGTCGATGCCGTGGCCGATGATCACGGGTTTACTCGCTGGGAGCGAGGCTCATGATGCGGTCGGCCAGGCGCGAGAAGGGCATGCTCTGGAGCCAGACCCGGCCGGGGCCGCGGAACCGCATGTTGAAGAGGCCCTCGCCGCCGAAGAGCTTGTTCTTCATGCCCTTGACCATCTCGACCTCGTAGCCGATGGTGGTTTCCATCGCGATAAGGCAGCCGGTGTCGACGCGGAGGATCTGCTCGGGGGCGAGGTCCTTCACGATGACGGCCCCACCGCCTTGGAGGAAGGCCTGCCCCTTGCCGTCCGGCGAGCTGAGTTTCTGGAGTACGAAGCCCTCGCCGCCGAAGAGCCCGGAGCCGAATCGCTTCGTAAAGGCGAGGTCAACCACAACGCCCTTGGCGGCGCACAGGAACGCGTCCCGCTGGCAGAGGAGCTGGCCGCCGTGGTCGTGGAGTTGGATCGGGACGACGGGCCCCGGGACTGCGGAGGAGAAAGCGACTTCGCGCCGCTGTCCGGACATGTTCTTGAAGAACGTCACGAACATGCTCTCGCCGGCCATCATGCGCTTACCGGCCTCGAAGAGTTTGCCGAGCATGCCGGTGTCTTCGCTTTTCATGGAAAGGGCGCTCTCCATCTCGATGCCGTCGTCCATGTACAGCATCGCGCCCGCCTCGGCGACCGCGGCTTCGCCGGGGTCCAACGTGACGACCACGGCTTGAAGGTCGTCGCCGATGATCTGATAGTCGAGAACGTCGGGCGTGTGCATGCGGGTTACTCCTTGGCTGCTCCGGCGAACTGTACGGGGCTTCGGTTGCCGTCTTTGTCGTAGGAGCGGACGCCGAAGAAGCAGGCATCCTTGCTTACGGGAATGACCGCGGCGGTTTCACGCTTCGCGTCGAAAGAGTGGGTCCAGTTCCACTCGGTGGTCTCGCGCCACACCACTTCGTAGCCGGCGACGTCGGGCTCGGGGCTGGGGTTCCAGCGGAGTTCGGTGTCGGTGGTGAGGGCCGCGGTGAGCATGCGGACGTTTGTCGGGGGCGATGGCGCGTTCGCGAGCGCGATCAGTGCCGCGAGATTGACCCGAGCGACGTCGGCCATGTAGGCACCGTCGACGAACTCGGGAATGTCGCCGTAGGGCTTGCCGTCTTTGGTGGTGACGCCAACGTGCTGGCGGGAGTAGTCCTCGTGGGGTGCCGTGAAGCGGATGGCGGGGACGCCTCGTTCGGCAAACGGGGTGTGGTCTCCGCCGCGGAGAAAGCGGTCGTCGCGGAAGATCACGACGGGACGGACGGCGGTTTTCGCGGCTGCCGCGGCGTCGAACACGAATCGCGCGAGCTGTCGGCCGCCGGAGTCGTTTGAGGAGGACCACGCCTTGATGTCCGCGTACTCCTGCGCGGAGGGATTCCGCGGCAGGCCGTGCGAGAAGACCCGGATCTGGAAGCGCTCGGGGGCATCGGGCAAGCGCGGGCGTGCGCCCCACGGATCGCCGACGATGTCGTTGTTGAGCACCGCCATCACGCGGACGGAGGTGTCCGCGGCGACGGTATCCGAGTGGAACTTCGCGCCGATGAGGCCCTGTTCCTCCGCGGCTGTGCAGAGGAAGACGACGGTGCTCTCGAGCGGGTGATCGGCGAGCACTCGGGCGAGTTCCATCACGACGGCGGTGCCGGAGGCGTCGTCGTTTGCGCCGGGCGCATCGGTGGTCGCGTCCATCGCTTCGCTGTTGCGGGAGTCGTAGTGGCCGACGACGTAGTACAGGCGGCTCGCGGCCTCGGGCATGGAGCCCTTGACGCGGCCGACGATGTTCACGATGCGAGCGCCGTCGGGGAGGCGCACCGAGCGCGGGGCGTCGAAGGCCTCGGCCTCGGCGGTGAGCGAGCCGCCGGCGGCTTTCATCTCCGCGAGGAGCCAATCGCGGGCGGCACCGATGCCGCGTTTGGGGTCATCGGTCGCCGAGAGCGTGTGGCGGGTGCCGAAGGATGCGAGGGTGTCGACTGTCTGTTTGAGGCGTTCGGCGGAGACCTCGCGCAGAAGTTCGTCTTCGGGTTGAGGCAGGGCGAGGGAGAGCGCGGCGGCGGCGATGGCGAGCATGCGCCGAGTCTATCCGAATCCCTCTGTCGGGAGGGCCGTTCGGTTAGGGTTTACGACCGGAGATGATGAGGTAGCAGCCGAGGCCGGCCATGAGCACGGGGGCCAAGGGCAAGGGCTTTACGGGAGTCTCGTCGGTAGCCGCGGGTGCTGTCGCGGCTTGGGAGGCGGGGTGCGTGGCGAGGGCGACGGCGCCGGTCGCAAGAAGTGCAGTCGCGGCGACGACGAACGACAAGTGACGCTTCTTCATGGATTCTCCCTCCGGTCTGAGATTGCTGCGGTGGCGCGGGCCTGGTGCCGTTTGGGCGGCGGGGGCTTCGCGTCACTGAGAATGTGCGGTATGGAGGGGGTGGCGGCAAGGGAATGGGGATGGATTGGGGTC
>JBMOHX010000410.1:0-3587 GCA_049317625.1 Phycisphaerales bacterium | reverse complement strand
CCCCGGCATGATGCTCGACCCCGGCTGCACCGCGGGAAGGATCAACTCACCGATGCCGCAACGGGGCCCGCACCCCATCAACCGGATGTCGTTGGCGATCTTGCTCAGGCTCACCGCGATCGTCTTGAGATGCCCCGACGCCTCCACGTACGCGTCCTTCGCGTGCTGCGCCTCGAAATGGTTCGCCGCCTCGCGGAAATGAATCCCCGTCTGCTTCGTCAGCTCCGCCGCCACCCGCGATCCAAACTCCTCGTGGCAGTTGATCCCCGTTCCGACCGCCGTGCCGCCGATCGGCAACTCGCCCAGTACATGCAGCGCCCGGTGCAGCCGCTCCTCCGCGTGCCGCACCTGGCTCGCAAAGCCGCTGAACTCCTGCCCCAGCCTGATCGGCGTCGCATCTTGAATGTGCGTGCGCCCGATCTTCACGATCTTGTCCCACGCCTTCGCCTGAGACTCCAGCTTCTGCGCCAGCGCCTTCACCGACGGCAGCAGCGAGTCCTTGATCATCACCGCCGCGGCGAGGTGCATCGCCGTCGGGAACGTATCGTTGCTCGACTGCCCCATGTTCACGTGATCGTTCGGGTGCACGCCACCCGCCTTGATCTCCGCCGGATCCTTCGAGCTCCCGATCGCCCGCCCGCGCCGCTGGCACACGATGTTCGCGATCACCTCGTTCGCGTTCATGTTCGTCGAGGTCCCGCTCCCCGTCTGGTACACGTCAATCGGGAAGTGGAACGCGATCGGATCCACGCTCCCCGCCACCTTGAATGACGTCAGCCCATCGCGGATCTCGCGGCAGGCCTCGACGATCAGCTGCGCCCTCGCGTTGTCGAGCCTCTTGAGCTTGTTGTTCACCACCGCGCACGCCCCCTTGAGCAACGCGTACGCCGTGATGATCTCCCGCGGCACCGGCTGCCCCGACACCGGGAAGTTCAGCACCGCCCGCTGCGTCGAAGCGCCGTACAGAGCCGCCGCGGGCACGGACATCTCTCCCATCGAATCGCGCTCGATCCGCGTTCCTTCGACGGCCGTCGAAACAGGTGCAACAGCAGGCTTCTGCTCCTTCGCGGTCGCGGCTTTCGGGGCGGGCTTGGACTTCTTCGCAGCGGGTTTGGTAGCCATGCCGCAGTTTAGGGACGTTGCTCCCGGCTGGGGTGCCCGGCCAGGGCAATCGCGAGATTGCCTCGCCCCCCAGCACGTCGCGGCGGAGCCGCCTCGTTTCACGCCGGAGGCGTGCACGCGAGTAGGCGGGGCGTGGAGCAAGGTCTTCGAGCGACACCCCCGCATCGCGCAAGCGCCATGCTCTTGCACCGCGAAGCCGGTGCTCCCGGCTACGGGGAACCTCCGCCGACTCAGGCCGGAGGTTTCTATCTTGAACCCCAGCCCCGTAAGCACGAGGGGGCAATCGCCTTGGGGGCAACCGACCTCCAGTTCCCCGCTGAACCGGGGGCCCGCCTCCGCCGTACGGATTCTGACGGGAATCCGGACCGGCCACCGATCCGGTCGGTAGAATGGTCGACTGTCCTCGCGCAGCGGGTGTTCGCGAGGCTACGCGCACGCCCCTACGGCACAACTCGACGAGGTTGCATGGCGATCTTTGGGAAGAAGAGCGACGAAAGCGGCAAGGGCAGTGACGGCGGGCTCGAGTTCTCTGCCGAGAAGGCCGAGCGTTTCTTCGCGCACGCCCGGAGCATGGTCGACGCCACAAACTACGAGTACGCCATTCAGCTCTGGCTCAGCGGACTGCGCTTCCATCCAAACAGCATGCCGGGCGTCGAAGGCTTCTTCGCGACCGTCCCCAAGTTCCTGGATAGCCCCGCGAGCAAGAAGGGCATCGGCAAGGAAGTCATGAAGTCCGTCTCCGGACGCACGGACGTCGACAAGTATCTCGCCGCGATGCTCGAGTGGGCCCTGAAGCCCCTCGACCCAGGCCTCGCCGTCCGCGCGACCGAATACGCCGCCAAGCTGCAGCTCAACGAACCCACCCTCTGGATGGGCGAACGCGCCTTCGGCTCCGTCCTCCGCGACAAGAAAGTCCGCAAGGATCTCCTCGTCAAGCTCGTCGAAGCCTTCCAGAAGGTCGGCTCCTTCGACAAGGCCGTCGCCGCCGCCGAACAAGCCCTCAAGGTCGACCCCGCCGACGGTGGCCTCGCCGCCACCATCCGCAGCCTCGCGGCCCAAGCCACGATGAACCGCGGCGGCTACGAGCGCTCCGGCGAGGCCGGCAGCTTCCGCCAGAACATCCGCGACTCCGACAAGCAGCGCATGCTCGAAGAGGCTGACCGCATCGTCAAAACCGACGAAACGATCACCCGCCTCGTCGCCGCCGCCAAGCAAGACATGGAAGCCCGCCCCGGCGACCTCCCCTCCCTCGAAAAATACTGCAAGCTCCTCCTCGAACGCGCCAAGCCCGCCGACGAGGAACTCGCCCACTCCCTCTACATGAAGGCCGCCACCGACTTCAAGCAGTTCCGCTTCCGCGAACTCGCCGGCGACATCCGCATCCGCCAGGAACGCCGCAAAATCTCCGAACTCAAGGAAATGCTCGACGGCGCCAAGGACGACGACATGGTCCGCCGCATGTACGACCAGCACGTCGAAGACCTCAACAAGCTCGAGGTGAACGAGTTCAAGCTCCGCGTCGAAGCCTACCCCAGCGACCTGGTCCGCAAGTTCGAACTCGGCAAACGCCTCTTCTCCATCGGCGACATGGACGGCGCGATCGGCATGCTCCAGGAAGCCCAGAGCGACCCCAAGAACCGCCTCCTCGCCCTCACCTACCTCGGACAGGCCTTCCTCAAGATCGAGTACGTCGACGAAGCCATCGAAACGTTCCGCCGCGCCCTCGAATCCCGCGAGCTCTCCCCCGAGCACGCCCTCGAACTCCGCTACCACCTCCTCACCGCCCTCCAGGTCCGGGCCGAAGCCTCGCGCAACATCGCCACCGCCGAAGAAGCCGAGAAGATCGCCGCCTCCATCGCCGCCCAGCAGTTCGGCTACCGCGACATCCGCGTCCGCCGCGACGCCATCAAGAAGCTCGTCGCCGAACTCCGCGGCGGCGGCGGCAATCCGAACCCCGCCCCCGCCGGAGCCTGATCGATGCGCGGCGCCGTCGCCATCATCCCGGCACGCCTGGGCTCCACCCGCTTCCCGCGCAAGGTCCTCGCCGCTGCCACCGGCAAGCCCCTCATCCAGCACGTCTGGGAGCGGGCCCGCGCCGCTTGGTCAGTCCGCCGCGTCGTCATCGCGACAGACGACCCCGAAGTCTCCGCCGCGGTCGCTTCCTTCGGCGGCGAAGCCCTCATGACCCGGCGCGATCACCCCAACGGAACCGCACGCCTCGCCGAAGCCGCGGCACTCCTCGCGCTCACCGACGACGATGTGGTCGTCAACGTCCAAGGCGACGAACCCGAAGTCGACCCTTTCGTCATCGACGCCGCGGTCGCCAAAATGCACGACTCGAACGCCGACGTCGCAACCGTGGCGTCCCCTTTCGCAGCGGGCGAAGACCCAACGAACCCGAACATCGTGAAGGTCGTCCTCGCGCTCGACGGCCACGCCATCTACTTCTCCCGCTCCCTCATCCC
>JBMOHX010000409.1:0-3591 GCA_049317625.1 Phycisphaerales bacterium | reverse complement strand
CGCCTGTCTATCGACTCTTCTCTGGAGCGGGCTGGTCTGCCGCGGCGAACCTGCTCGCGTCTGTCCTGCCCTCTTCGTGGGTTGTGGTCCGGAACTGTCCGGTGGTTGATGCGACGGCGTGTGTGCTCCAGAACACGGCGACCGGTCAGGTGCAACTGACGACCTTCAATGGATCGACGTGGAGCGCGGCGGAACAGGTTGTTGCGGTCGCTGGGAATCAGGGCACGGGCTGCCGCGGATTTGACGCGGTGTACGACAACTCGGGTCTGCTGATGATCGCGCACTACAAGGCATCTTCGGGCGAGCTGTGTTACCGCCGGCACAACGGCATGCTCGCGAGCGAGAGTGTGATCGGTTCGACGCCTCTGGTGAATGGCTTCCCGGTCAAGGTGAACTGGGTGACGCTGGTGAACCGCCCGTGCGAGAACCGCGTGCTGCTGATGGCTCTCGATGCCGACTCACGGCTTTACGCGGCCCTCTGGAGCGGAACGTCGTGGGGGCCACTCCGCCTGATCACATCGAGCGCGGCGGGCGCCAGCACCGAGTGCTACGCGGCTGCGTTTGAGAGTCTCACCGGCACGCCGATGATCGTGTACGGCAACGCGTCCTCTCCGCTGCTCGGGTTCCGTCGGCTCGTCTCCGGGTCATGGTCGGATGAGCAGGGAGTTGATGCGGCATACACCGACCAGGCGAGGTGGGTGGTCGCCTCCGCCAATCCGATCAGCGACGGGGTCGCGATCGCCGCGCAAAGTTCAGCGAACAGGGTGCGTGCGAGCATCTGGGACGGAGCGGCGTGGGCGAGCACGACGCTGGTTACCGGTGCGTGCCAGCAGGCTTCGCGGCGGTCGACCGGGCTCAGCTACCTAGCGGACGGCTCGAAGGCTCTGGTGCTCTACAGCACATCCGGCTCGGGCACGATCAGCACGAAGTCGTACAACGGCACGAGTTGGTCCGGCGCGAGCACGGGTGGCAGCGTGACCTCGACACAGTCGTTCGGCGCGCTGTTCCCCGGGCCGACCGCGACCACGACGTTCTCGATGGTGCTCAACACGTCGAACGCGAACAGCATCCGGGTGAACACATGGTCAGGGTCGACGAGCGTATCTGGGCCGACGGCGCTGCAGGGGACCTTGATGGGTTTCCAGGGGTCGCAGTCGTTCTTCATTTCGACGCCGCGGAGTGCGGTGGCGCCGGCCTGCCAAGCGGCGACGAAGCTCAAGGTGAAATCTTGGAATGAACTGGACCCGTCGGCGCCGTAGTCGGATGGGCGACCTCACCGACACGCGAGAAGCGCGAGGTCGGTGCCGCTCGGCGCCGGCGGCGGGTTGATGCGAGAGTGCAAGACAACATCGCGGCGGGTTCGCGTCGTGGGATACACCCGGCCGCGAGCCGCTTGGGCCCGCATCCGACTGCCTTCTGGACAAACGCCATCCCAAATCTCTACGAAAACAGCCCCCGCAGGGGGCTGTTGTCGAAAACGGAGAGGGGGGGATTCGAACCCCCGATACGGTTACCCGTATACAGCATTTCCAGTGCTGCTCCTTCAGCCGCTCGGACACCTCTCCGGCTGATTCAGGGGGGATAGCGTAGCCCGCTCAAGGGGCCTTGTCCTGCGGGTCGAAAGTTGCGGTGAGGGAGGGGGCTGGTGCCGGGGTGCTGGCAGCAGTCGCCGGGGTTCTGGGGCTGCGAAGGTGCATCGCTTGGCTTGGTTCCTGGCCCCACAACGCCGGGTGGAGGTACTTGCCGCGTGCGCCCTCGGGTTTCATGCGTTCGGTTGGGGCCCCGTGCTCGCGGACCCAGGCATCGTTGCGGACCGCGGTGACCGTCCAGGAGACAGTGCCCCCGGACGGCCCGCCACCGATCGTGAAACGCCCATTCTTCACGGGCTCGGCGACGTGCAGCATCGGGGCCGGGCCGCCGATCGGCGTGAGCTGGTAGGTCACGTCGGTATTGATGGCGTCGAAGTACGCGGGTAGCTCCACCACCGCGCGGCCCTGGGCGTCGACCGTGGCGTTGCCTCGGTAGAGGTTGAACGGCTGCGGGCCCTCCGCGGCGTAGTGCATCAGAAACTTGTTCGCGGGGTCCAGCGGGTGGTCGATCTGGAAGGCCTTGGTGCCGCTCGCGGCGAAGTCTCCCTGGCAGTACACGCCGTATCCGCTGGAACTTTCCGCGGCCCCGAACACCCCGAAGTTCTCGCCCGTGGTTCCCAGCGCCTGCCCGTAGACGCCGGTTGCGCCGTTCGCACCGCTTTGCGTGAGGCCCCAGACCCCGACGGTGTTGCCGTTGGCGCCCGCGGCGGCTCCATAGACACCGGTCGCGTCGTCGGTGTTACTCTCGACCCGCCCCAGGGCACCGGTGGTTGTGCCGCTGGTGGCAACCGCCCAACCGCTGACGCCGGTGCCGCCCGTTCCGGTCGCGTACCCCCAGACGCCGTAGGCGTCGCCGGTGGTGGCGGTGGAGTAGCCGACGACCGCACGGCCGGCGGGGCTGTCGGCGATTCCCTGGACTCCCGCGGCTTCGCCGGAAGTCGCCGTGTTCCAGCCAACGAGGCCGACTGCCGCGGGGGAAGCAACTTGGCCGAAGGCCCCAAAGCCGGGGCCCGAGGAGGGGGTCGCGTTGAAGAAGGCCGCGCGCGGGCCGCTGGTCGTTGCGTGCAGGGGGTACATGGGCGAGTTGAGGCCGATGCCGACGTTGCCCGCGGAGTAGAAGGTGTTGCCGGAGGAGAGGCCCCAGGGTGATGCGCCGGGAGGGCCGGTTGGTCCTGCGGGGCCAGTGGGGCCTGAGGGGCCTGAGGGGCCTGAGGGGCCTGTGGGGCCTGTGGGGCCAGAGGGGCCAGAGGGGCCTGTAGAACCTATGGGACCTATAGGTCCCATAGGACCAATAGGTCCTATGGACCCCGCGGGGCCCGTTGGCCCCGCTGGCCCCTGCGGTCCTGCTGGCCCCTGTGTTCCTGTGCCGCCGTTGAGGGCGAACATGGCGTAGGGCATCGGGGTGAGCTTCTGTCGGGGGTAGAGCGTGGTGTATCCCAGGCCGCTGCCGTAGCGGCGGACATCGATCTCCAGCCATCTCGCGTTGCCGGCGAAGATCCCCGCACCGAAGTCGAGTTCGATCGTGAACAGCCCGTCGATGACGGCGACGGGCGGGGGCTGGATCATCGGGCCGATCTGCGTGCCCGCAAGCGGCGAGTCGTACAGGCGGAACCTGAACTCCATGATCCCGGTCTCAGGTGCCTGGGTCGCCTTGAGCACGCCCTGGTACGTGAAGCCCGTGCCGGGACTGACCTGCGCGGGTGCGGGCGTGCCGGACGCGAGGAATGCCATGCACATCGCCAAGAGGCCGACCGAGGAGATTCTCTTCTGCATGCGGGTTCCTTCCGCGCCGGGGGGCGCAGTGAGAAACCTCGGCGAAGCGGGGGCACGACTTGATCCCGCCGCGAGGGTGGCGTCGATCCAGCGGCAGCCGGCATGGCGTACCCGGACTCAGCCCCGGTTGGCGGGCTGCTTATCGGGGTTCGAGGGCTCGCCCGGTTCGGGCTGGTAGTTGCCGACGACGCGTCCCGTGACGACGGTGAAGGTGAGCGAACCCTCGTCG
>JBMOHX010000408.1:0-3596 GCA_049317625.1 Phycisphaerales bacterium | reverse complement strand
GCGCGGGCGGCGGCGCGGGTGTCGCGGTTCTGCTCGCCGCGGGCGGCGAGGAGGATCTTGTGGGCTTCGAGGAGGTTCGCCTCGGCGATCGCGAAGCGGCCGGGGTCGTCGCCGGACTCGAATCTGGCACGCCCAAGCGCGACGAGGAGTCCGCCGAGACGGCGGGCGTTGCCTCCCTGGAAGACCGCGCGTGCCGCGGGCTCGGCGGGCTCGAGGATCGCGAGGGCTTCGGCGGGCTTGTGCTGGGCGTTGAGCAGCGAGCCCATGAGGACGGCGGCGCGGAGGGAGATGGGGTGGTCGCTCTTGAGGGTGCGGCGTGACCCTTCCAGTGACTCGGCGCAGAGGGGCTCTGCCTCGGCGAGCGCGCCGTTGGCGATGAGGAGGGCGGTGAGGCTGTTGATGGAACTGAAGATGTCGGGGTGGTCCTTCGGGAAGATGCGGCGACCGGTAGAGAGGGCCTCGCGGAGGAGGGGTTCGGCTTCGGCGGATCGGTCGAGCTCGTAGAGCACCGCGGCGTGGTTGTTGAGGCAGGTGAGCGTGGACGGGTGTTCGGTGCCGAGCATCTGGCGGCTCTTCTCGGCGGCTTCGCGGAAGAAGGGTTCTGCCTCCGCGAACCGTCCTTGGTCGAGCATAAAGCCGCCGACGTTGCCGGTGCAGATGATGGTCTGTTGGTGGAGTTCGCCACGAACGCGGCGCAGTTTCTCCAGTGCATCGAGGTAGAGCGACTCCGCCTCGGCGAGTTTGCCCTGCATCTGCCGGAGCAATGCAAGGTTGTTGATGAGCCCGATGGTCTCGACGTGAGACTCCCCGAGCGCCCGACGGCCGATTTCCAGGCCCTCGATGTAATAGGGCTCCGCGTCGTCGAGCTTGTTCTGGGCGTGGAGCACGAAGCCCAGGTTCGCCAGCGCCTTCACCGTGTCGACGTGGTCCTTTCCGCTCAGGCTCCGGAACTTTGGAAGTACCTCCCGGAAGAGCTCCTCTGCTTTGGCGTACTCCCCTTCGGCGAGGAACTGGGAGCCCAGGTTGCTCGCTGCGGAGATGGTTTCGCGGTGATCGTCGCCGAGGGCTCGACGGGCGAGATCGAGGGCCTCGGTTCGGTAGGCGCGGGCCTCGGGGATCTTGCCTTGATACTCAAGGATTGCGCCCATGACGCCGATCGCGGCGATGGTCTCATCGTTCTCGTTTCCGAGCAAGCGACGGAAGGTCTCGAGGGCCGGTGTTTCGAGGTCTGCGGCGACCACCGGATGCCCGAGGTTGAGGTGGATCGTCGCGAGGGATTGTCGCAGGCGTGCGGCGACCAGCGGTTGATCTCGGAACTGCTCGTCGATCGCCTTCGCGGCAGGGGCGAGGATGGCGTCGTCAACGAGCGAACCAACGGCGTCGACTGGACCAGCGGCGAACCACTGCTGGCGGAACGCGGCGACTCGCGACTCGCGTTCGCCCAGTTCCACCTTTTCGCGCTCGAGCGACTCCGCGTAGCTCTTCATGAGGCGGTCTGACATGCGTTCAGAGGCGGTCGCCACGTCCAACTGGCCGAGCATGTTCCGCTGGAAATCGGCGACTTTCTTGAGTTCATCTGCGCGGGTCGCCTCGGCCTCGCGCGCGCGGTTCGCGTCCCTGGCGTACCAAACGGCCGTACCGAAACCGACGACGAGCGCGACCACGACCGCCGCCGCGGCACCCACCTCCACGCGGTTCCTCCGCACCAGCTTTCGCACGAGGTAGAGACGGGACTCCGGGGCTGCTCTGATCGGCCGTCCGTCGAGGTACTTGCGGATGTCGTCGGCCAGGGCCGCGGGGCTCTCGTAGCGCCGGTCGCGGTCTTTGCGGAGCGCCATGAGCGGGATCCACTCGAGTTCGCGCCGGAGTTCGAGGGCGATGCTCTCCACTTCGGCGCTGCGGGAGCGCGCGATTTCACCGGCCGCGGCTTCTCCGATGGTGCTCAGGCGTGTGCTGGGCCGCGGCGCCTCGACCTCGCGGATGACGCGGAGGAGTTCGCCGTACGCCGCGCCCCGAAGGCTGGTGGCGTCGACTGGAGGAACGCCGGCGAGGAGCTCGTACAGCACCACGCCGAGGGAGTAGACGTCCGAACGGGTATCGACGTCGACCGCGCCCATCTCGGCCTGCTCGGGGCTCATGTACGCGGGAGTGCCGACGAGCTGGCCGTGCTCGGTGAAGAGGGTTTTCTGTTCCATCGCCTGGTCGAGGGCCTTGGCGATGCCGAAGTCGATGACCTTGGGGACGGGCCGCCCTCCCGCGTCGGAGACGAGGATGTTGGCGGGCTTGATGTCTCGGTGGATGATGCCCTTGGTGTGGGCGTGCTGAACGGCGTCGCAGACCTGGGTGAAGAGCTCCAGCCGTGCGCGGAGACCCAGTTGCGCCCGGTCGGCGAAGGCGGTGATCGGCCGACCCTCGACGTACTCCATCACGAAGTAAGGCCGACCGTCCGGGGTGCTGCCCGCGTCGAAGACCTTGGCGACGCAGGGGTGGTCCATGACGGCGAGAGCCTGGCGCTCACGGTCAAAGCGGGCCACCACACCGTGGGTGTCCATGCCCCGCTTGAGGATCTTGATCGCGACCCGCTGGAGCATCGGCTCGCGGCGTTCGGCGAGCCACACGAGACCGAAGCCGCCCTCGCCGATGAGTTCGACGAGGTGGAAGTCGCCGACGATCGAGCCGGGTTCTTCGTCGCGCAGGCCGGCGTCGGAACAGCGGCGGGCGGCCTCGAAGTCAACGGTTTCGCCGGCCTGGTCGCGGATCAGATCCAACGCGCGGACGAGCAACTCGGGCTGGTCGCGAAGGAGTCTTCGTGCGACCTGCTCTCGCTGTCCGGGAGGTGCCGCGAAGACCTCCTTCATCGCGTCGTTGAAGTTCACGCTTGTCACATCCCCTTCGTTGAACCCGGTGATCCGCGAGAGCGTACCAATGGTCCGGGGCGTGCGACGAAAGCGCGTGTTGAGCGTGGAAGGCCAAAGATTGCGCGTTTGAGCGGTTGGATCGTGAAAGTGTGGCTGCGAGGAGTGTTTTTGAGGAGTTGTGAAGGGAGACGGACCGAACATACTCCAATCGCGGGATTGCAAGGGTGGCGGCGGCGCGGGGCTGCTACACTTTGCGGATGAGCGGGCTCGGGAACGGGGCCGACTCGGATTGAGCCTGTCGACGCGGATTCGCGTCGGCGGGCGAAAGGTGAAGTCCTGAACGAGCTCGCGGGTGTGCCGCGGGTCGGGCGGGCGAAGGAACATCGGTCCGGCGGAGCGGTTGTGCGGCGCGTGCGCGTCGCCCCCGCGTCGGATTGGACGAAGGAAGACCACCCGGGCGACAGCGGCGACGCCGCGAGAGTCCGCCGGGGGTGGGAGGCGAACGCGGGACGGGTGAGGGCGCGAGAGCGCCGCGCCGCCGGCGGTTGCCGTGAGGGCTTCGCGGCGCGAAGCGCTGGGGGAGCCCGGATCTTGCGGGGCGCAGGCGAGGAGCCGGGCGCGCCGGGCGGATCACGTCCGATCGACAGAGCCGGGACCGATTCGGAGCGCGGCGCAAGGCGGCGCGCGGAAGGGTCGGTGTGCTTTGTCAGAATCTCAGATGATCATCAACTACGTCCC
>JBMOHX010000407.1:0-3640 GCA_049317625.1 Phycisphaerales bacterium | reverse complement strand
GGTCGCGGCCGACACGAAGTTCTGCACCGTGAGGCCGAGCATCTGCGTGAGGTATGACATCGTCACCTCGCCGCCGTACCCCTGCCAGTTGGTGTTGGTGACGAACGAGATCGCGGTGTTCAAGGCCGAGCCACCCTCGACCGGTCCGAGCCCCGCGGGGTTGGCGGGCAGAACGTGCTGCATTCGCTGAAGGGCGTAGACCGCGGCGAACCCGAGCACGTTGAAGACAAGGATGCCGATCGTGTACGACTTCCAACCCATCTCCGCGGCTTCGCCGTCTGGACCGGTGCGCACGCCCGCCGCGCGGTAGAGCAACCTCTCGAACCATCCCAGCGCCGCTCCGAGCCCGAGCGGTGCGCGGCCGGGCGCACCCTCGAAGACCCGCGCCATGTACCAGCCCAGCGGTTTGACGAGGAGGACCAGAACCACCACGTACAACGCGATCTGGAGCACGCCGTTTGCGCTCACGGCGGCAAGAGTCGAAAGTGTCGGCATCATTGGAACCACTCCGGCTTCAGCAGGGCGGCGAGGAGGTACACGAACAGCCCCGCGGCGACAACCGCGGCGACCACGTAGATCCAGTTCATGGGCGGGTCTCCGGTGCGGAAGGCGTCGAACCCTGCGAGCCCGGCGCCGAAACGGCGCTCGGGCCCAACCACTCACAGACCTTCATCAGGCCGAAGGTGGCGAGGACGCATCCGACGAAAGTTCCGATCGCGGCGATGTCATTCATAGCGGTGTGCCCTTTGTTGCCAACAGCATCAGCGTGCCGGGCCTGGTCGTCGCTCTCCGCCGCATAAAGGGCGAGCCCCGGCGCGCAAGCGAGGTGTAAAGACGCGGCGTTTCCGCTGTTGAGAAGGGGCACCGGGCCCCGAAGCCGCGAAGACGTTCGGTGTGCGGTTGGGTACGGCGGCGGGGAGGCAGCCGTCGTCGCCGTCTTTGCTTCCGACCGACGGCCGTGACTCGCGGTCTCGAACCGGATTCTGACCGAAACCGTGCAACGCCACGAGCGACGAAGCGAGAACCTGTCTGTACACCGGTTTGCCTCCTCTGGCGGTCGTTCCGTCGGCGAAGGCACCAGCGAGACCCGCCATGAACTTCTCCCCCGTAGCCACATCTCACCGGTCCACGAGCGAGTTCGCAGAGGTTGCTGTTGGGCTCAACGCCCCGGCCGCCCGCGCGACCAAGACGAACACCAGCGCGTTCGAGATGAGGCAGATCGAGGCTTGGCTCTCGCGAGAAGGACTGAACGCCTACGGCGACCCCGAGGGCACCATGTACCTCGGGGGTACCCCGTTGTATAACGAGTCGACGGGCCGACGTGTTGATCGATTCGACTACATCCGCAGCCGTCACCCCGAGGCACCCTGGCTCCTCCCGTCGTGGGCCGTGGGGGAGCGTCCGACGTGCTCAACAGAGGAGCGGACTCGGATCGACGCGTGGCTCTCTCGCGGCGGCCTGAACTCGTACGGTGATCCCGCGGGCACGGTGTATGCTGGCGGCACCCCGCTCTTCGATGAATCAACCGGGCGGGTCATCAATCGATACGACTACATCCGCAGCCGTCACGGCGACTCGCCATGGAACTCGCTCCGGGCTCCGGGCCACGGCTGGTGGCCGCGCGATCTGGCGGGGCTGCTCCAGCTTCGCTGGTGGTTGATGGGCCAGAAGCACGCCTGCTGAACCGGTCGACGGGCGGGAAGGCGACAGGTGTTGGTTGCGGTGCATGCCGCGGGCTTTGGGGGGTAGAACTGGACTGACTCGGGCGAACGTCGTCACGGGCCTTGGAGGGCTCAGCGTGAAGACGCGTTCGCCTCGGGTCGGACAGCCGGGATTCAATCGGCCCACACGCCGCTGGCCTGCCGCTCGAGGCCCCGTGGTTGTGTGAGGCGAGCGGGCCGCGGTCGTCGAAGCTCGGCTGTTGACGACGGCGAAGTTGCGAGCGCAACGCTGGCGGCCAACCCGTTCACTTTGACGCGGGAATCACGTAGATGCTCGAACTATGCGCGGGCACGCCGAGCGATCCCGCGAACGGCACGTGTTCCTCCCGCTCCAGCTTGATGCGGGGTTCGCCGGGCAGGTTGAAGGCCTCCGGATCGCCGGCGAACCGGTGCAGGGTGGCCTCCCCCGAGAGCTGCGCGCCGGAAATGGTCGCCGAGATCGTCCGCGGTAGAGCCCCTGAGTTCACAACCGCGATGGTCAACGCGGATCGATCCGCTGTCCAAGCCGCGGCGACGTCGATACCGAGCGGCTGCGAGCCCCCGTCGTCGAGTTCCACGGGGATCGTTCCGAAGTGGCGGCGGTACATGATGAGCGGGAGGGCCGTGGTCTCCAGGAAGGTCTCGGTGTCGGTGGTCTTGATCGCTCCGATGACGTTGACGGTCTGGGCGTAGAACGCCGCGGTGATGATGTCGGTCGAGCGGGAATACTCGTTCAAGCCGGCGGCGATACCCAGGGCGTCTCGGAGGAAGTACCGCGTGCCGAGCTCGCCGTAGAGGTGCGGGCCGTACCAGTAGTTCCACTCCGTCATCGCCACAGGGATCCGGCGGTCGCCGAGGTTGGCGAGTTGGGATTGCGTCGCGCGGTGGAACTCGGCCTTGGCGCGGATCGCCGCGGGAACGAGGCCGACGTGCGTGGTGACGTCCGACTCGTGCTGCACGTAGAAGTGCTCGGCGATCATGTCGGTCGTGTCCGCGCACTGCTCGAGGAGCCCGCGGCTCCACTCGCCCGCGTTGCCCGAAGCGATGGTCCTGATATCCGGGAAGCCTTTGCGGAGCCGCGAGACCACCCAGTTGTGCTTCCGTTGGTAGTCCTCGGGGGACATGAAGCCGAGCTGCCAGTCGCCCCACATCTCGTTGCCGATTCCCCAGTAGTTCACGCCGAAGGGTTCCGGAGCTCCGTTGGCCGCGCGCTGCCTCGCCCACATGCCGTCGTGCGCGTTGGCGTACTCCACCTGCGCCTCGGCGCTGAACGCGCCCTCGAAGCCCATGTTGATCGTGATGAGCGGCTCGGCCCGTAGTGCGCGGCAGAGGTCGATGAACTCGTGCATGCCGAAGTCGTTGGACTCGATCCCGGTCCACGCTGGGTTGGTGCGGGGCGGACGCCGGTCGCGGTCGCCCACGCCGTCGCGCCAGTCGTAGCCGCTGACGAAGTTGCCGCCGGGCCAGCGGTAGATGGGAGAGTTGAGCTCCTTCAGGAGCGCGAGGGTGTCGGCCCGGAGGCCGTTCACGTTGTCAGCGGGCATGAGCGACACTGCACCGACCTGGATCGTCCCGCCTTCGCACACGATGGAGAGCGAGGCGTGGTCGGTGGACGCTTCGGCGGTACACGCGAATGCATAGCGCGCGTACGCCGCGCCCGGCTGATCGACGGTCACGCCACCCTTCGCCGAGTCCATGCGGATCGTCACCTTTGGTGCGCCCTCCACCGCCTTGATCCACAGATACCCCGCGTACTCGCGCCCGGAAGCGAGCGCGATATCGAGTTGCCGGATCTCCGCGCCCGGGGCGAGCCGGGGCGAGTGGTCTCCGACGAAGGCGTCGTCGGTCGACATGGTCACGCGCGAGGCGTCACCGACGACCTGCCATGGCGAACGACCAACAACCGGGTACGGCGTCTGGGCGAGCGCCGTGTACGGGTT
>JBMOHX010000406.1:0-3645 GCA_049317625.1 Phycisphaerales bacterium | reverse complement strand
CTCACTCCCCCCAGTCCTCGCGGACTTCCGGGGCCAGCGCGAGCGTGATCGGGGCGGTGGAGGTGACTTCGAGTTCGGCGGAGCACTCACCGCAGCGGCAGACTTCGCCGGCGAGCGGGCGGCGCGGGAATGTGATGTCCGCGGCGCACTCTGGGCAGGCGGTGGTGGCAGTGGTCAGGGCGGTGGGAGCAGACTGGTTCATGGGCAAGGTTCCTTTCTTCGATCGGTCCTGGGGGAGTGATAAAACGATAACGGCCCGCCGGGTTGCCGGCGGGCCGTGAACTCTCGGACGGGTTTGGCTGAGATTCAGCCTCCGTGAGCGCACAAGTCAGCCGGGCCCTGAGGGGCTTTGGCTTTCAGTTTGAGCGCTTTGGGGGAGGAGTTCATCACAGGTCTCAACAATACGCAGTGTGCTTCGCCGATAGCAACTCGGACTTCCGCATCTTTTCGGCTCGCGGCGTCGCCTTCCTTCAGAGATGCGCCCAGGAAGTCCTTCCGGCGCGGATTTGCTTCCAACTATCGTCCAAAGGCTCGGTAGTCGCCGTCGTCCCAGTTCGCGATCGTCGTGAGATCGGCGGCACTCCGGATCAGGGCGTGCCCATCGAGGAATATGGCGTTTGCACCGCGCCCGTGGCGATTGACCGCGATGCGCTGGGCAGTCTCGGGAGCGGTCCCCCCGATTCCGTCGACGTTCGACGTGCGCCACATGTCGTAAAATATCGAGATGTACGCCTCGGTGTTGCCCGGATTGTACCAGTTTCCCCACCGAAGCCCGCTGGGGTCGTCAACGAAGCACGTCAGGTACATGGTCCGATCGGGGGCGATGTACCTGCTGAGCGGCGTGGGCCCTTTGGCGATCGCCGAGACGACGTTCCGCGCGGTAAATCGGAGCCCGTTGTTGACGTAGTGGATGTTGTGCGGGTCGGATTTTCTGGACGGATCGCGGTAGTAGGGCGCGTCTCGGTATTGGTCGCGGAGCCCTCCGTCGGCGTTTGAGACCTCGGCCCTCGGGTCCAGGAAGGGCCGGAGATTGAAGGCCCAGGAGAGGTTCCACTGGCTGCCGCGATGCTGCGGCACCTCCGGGGCCCGGCCGTTTTCGCTCGCACCCGCCTCGCGCGGGATGTACTCGCGATACGAGTTTGCGTAGGAAACGAGCGCGGTACCGATCTGACGCTGGTTCGACAGGCACACGACCTGTCTCCCTGACTCCCGGGCCTTCCCAAGCGAGGGAAGCAGTAGAGAGATCAAGAGCGCAATGATCGCGATGACCACGAGCATTTCAATGAGGGTGAAGCCACGTCTCACGCGCGTGAGTGTACCACAACCCGCGCAGGACGAAGAACTTCCCGAGTTTTCGGTGAGCGGGGTGCGAGAACGGGACGCAACGCGGGCTTAGCCGCGCTTCTTGTCGGCGACGTTCAGGCTGCGGCCGACGGCCCGCTTGCGGTTGATGAGCTTGCGACCGTTGGTGGTCTTCATGCGGGCGCGGAAGCCAATGGCCCGCTTGCGCTTGATACGGCTAATCCGGTGTGGGTAATGCATACGAACCTCGCGAATCTCGACAGTTCCAACCGAAGTCCAAACCAAGCTCGGACAGCCGGGCCTAGACGATAGGCACGCTCCGGGCGTTCGTCGAGTCAGGCGCGGCGGGAGCTGAAAGTGGCCAACCACCTCCCGAGCGCGGTTGGGTTTTTCACGGTATACTGCGGCTGAGGTTGGGCCCGCTCGTGGTGGGTCCGATTCTTCGTCCGCCCGGCAGCATCCCGGATGCGACGAGTCAGCTCGGAGCGGGTTCATCCCTTCTCTGAGCGGGGATGCCCGAGCATGCTGCGCGGCCGCTCCCGGGACGTCTGACGACGCCTCGCGAGCGCCCACGCGGGGGCGGCTGGGTCGGGCCGGCGCGCTGTTGGTTTCGGGCTCGTGCGTTCAGGTCGGACCCAGCGATGGACGAGTTCCAGCGACGACGATGCGAGCAGATTCTCGGGCATCGCTTCGGCGACCCCGAGCTGCTGACGCGCGCCGTGACCCACGCCTCGACCGCCGCGACCCGCTTGGACTCCAACGAGCGACTCGAGTTTCTTGGCGACGCGGTGCTGGGCATCGTGGTCTGCGAGATGATCTACCGCCGCTTCCCCCAGTTGCTCGAAGGCGAGATGACGAAGATCAAGTCGATGGCGGTCTCCCGCCAAACCTGCGCGATGATCGCGACCGGCATGGGTCTCGAGCGACTGCTGATCCTCGGAAAGGGCATGCAGACCTCCGCGCCGCTCCCCGCTTCGCTTTCCGCGGCCGCGCTCGAATCCGTGATCGGAGCGCTCTTCCTTGATGGAGGGTTCGACGCCGCGGCGAGTTTCATCCGGCCGCTCTTCGGCGACGTGATCGACCGTGCCGCGAACTCCGGCCACCAGCAGAACTTCAAGAGCGTCCTGCAGCAATACGCGCAGCACGAGATGGGCATCACCCCGCAATACCGCATCCTCTCCGAGCAGGGGCCCGATCACGCGAAGGTCTTCCAGGTGTGCGTGGAGATCAACGGAAGAAAGTTCGTGCCGTGCTGGGGCAACTCCAAGAAGCGAGCGGAGCAAGACGCCGCGCTGGCCGCCCTGCGCGAGCTGGGCGTCGTCAAGGAGATGCCCGATGGCGAGCTCAAAGTAGTGGGGGTGATCGGCCCGGAGGAGAGCGGCGCGGCGGCCAAGGTCGAGGAGACCCCCGATGGATGAGCCCCGGGGGCCGAGCCAGGGCCGCTCCCGCGTGCGGGTGCGGTACTGCGAGTGCGACCCGATGAGGGTGGCCCACCACGCCTCGTACGTGCCCTGGTTGGAGATCGGGAGGACCGAGCTGCTCCGCGAGAGCGGCCGGACCTACGCGGGACTCGAGGCCGAAGGCACCTTCCTGGTCATCGTGCGCGTGGAAGTGAAGTACCGCCGGCCTGTCCGCTACGACGACGTGGTTGAGATCCGGACCAGGTGGACCGGGGGCGGTCGCGTCAAGGTCCTCCACGAGTACGAGGTCGTCGTCGTCGAGCGGGCCGGCGCCGCGTTGGAGGAACTGGCGGCGACGGCGTCGACGACGCTGGGGTGCGTCGACGCGGAAGGGCGAGTCCGGGCGCTGCCGGCGTGGCTGGCGAGCCCCTAGCGGCCGTGGCGATCAGTGCGCCGCTTCGGTGACGGCGCGAACTTCGGCGGTGGTCGTGATGCCCTGGAGCACCTTGCGCATGCCGTCCTGCCGGAGTGTCACCATCCCGCGCTCGATGCAGAGCCGGCGGAACTCGGAGACATTGGGGTTCCGGGCGATGATGTCGCGGAGCGAGTCGTCCGCCGCGAGCAGTTCGTAGATGCCGACGCGCCCGGAATAGCCGGTCTTGCGGCAGCGCTCGCAGCCCTTCGCGGCCCAGACGCGGTCGGCGGGGAAGCCGTGCATAGTGAGGAACTCGGCCATCTCCTCGGTGGGCGTTTCCTGTGTCTTGCAGTGCTGGCAGAGGCGGCGGAGCAGACGCTGGGCCAGCACGCCGTTCACGGCGGCCGCGACCAGGAAGGGCTCAAGGCCGATGTTCACCAGGCGCGTGATCGAGCTCGGGGCGTCGTTGGTGTGCAAGGTGGAGAACACCAGGTGGCCCGTGAGCGCGGCCTGCACGGCGATGCCGGC
>JBMOHX010000405.1:0-3654 GCA_049317625.1 Phycisphaerales bacterium | reverse complement strand
GAGAGGGAAGCGGGGGCGGCGACGGGTTGGCCTTCGCGCATCACGGGCTGGAGCAGTTCGGAGGACTCGCCACTCACGGAGCGGCGGCGGATGGGGTCGGCGGGGTCGATGATGACGCCGCTCGTTGCCGCGGCGAGCGATTGATCGTAGATCATGTCGGCAACGAGCTTGCCGTTTGAGGTGAAGCGGCGGACGCCGAGGGTCCCGGGGATGCTCGCTTTGGCGAGTTGTTCGCTGGCCTTGACGACGGGGCGCCAGGATCCGCCGGGGTCTTGCATCGCGCCGAGTTTGTAGACGCCGCCGAGGGCGGGCTGGTCGTGGCCGGTGATCAGGCGGGTGCCGACGCCCCAGGTGTCGACCTTCGCGCCCTGGTGCTTCAGGCTCTGGATGGTGTGTTCATCGAGGTCGTTGCTGGCGACGATCTTCGCGTCGGTGAGTCCCGCGGCGTCGAGGAGTTCGCGGGCTTTGATGCTGAGATACGCGAGGTCACCAGAGTCGAGGCGGATGCCGAGGAGTCGGTGGCCGGTGGCGTGAAGCGAGGCGGCGACGGTGATGGCGTGGCGCACGCCTTCGAGGGTGTCGTAGGTGTCAACGAGGAGGAGGGTGTTGTGGGGCATCGCGCGGGCGTAGGCGTGGAAGGCTTCGAGCTCGGTGTCGAAGCTCATGACCCAACTGTGGGCGTGGGTGCCGCGGACGGGGATACCGAGGAGTTTGCCAGCAAGCACGTTGCTGGTGGCGGCGATGCCGCCGATCCAAGCAGCGCGGGTGGCGGAGATCGCGCCGTCAATGCCCTGGGCGCGGCGGAGACCAAAGTCGATGACGGGGTCGCCCGCCGCGGCGGAGCAGATACGAGCAGCCTTGGTGGCGATGAGGCTCTGGAAGTTGATGAGGTTGAGGAACGCGGTTTCGATGAGCTGGCATTGCCAGAGCGGGCCGCGGACACGAACGAGGGGCTCGTGCGGGAAGACGAGGCTGCCTTCGGGGGCGGCGTCGAGGTCGAGGGTGATGGGGGTGGCGCGGAGCCAGCGGAGAAAGTCGTCGGGGAAGAGCGGGGAGCGGTCTGCGCCCAGGAGCGAGCGGAGGTAGTCGACGTCGTCGTCCGTGAATCGGAGAGCGGAGAGCCACTCGACAGCGGGCGCGAGGCCGGCGGCGATGGTGTAGCCGCCGGCGAATGGGTTCTTGCGGAACGAGAGGTGGAAGACCGCGGGGGTGTTGTGCCGGCCGTTCTTCCAGGCCGCGCACACCATCGTGAGTTGGTACAGGTCCGTGAGCAGGGCGAGGGACGGCCGGTACAGGTCGAGCGGCATGGGGGCCTCCGTGACTTCGTGTCTAGTATACACTATGAAGCGGGCGACGTCAAGGGCGGGGTTCACGATCTGGTGGGGAGCCCGGGGCGTACGGGGCGTGGCCGGAACGGTCGACGGGCTCAGTACTTGTGAACTAATGAGAAGAACAACGTTGCATGCAAGGCGGAGCCGGAGTTACACTGCCGCGCGACTATGGGCCAGGGCGAGGTGCCCGGCTCGAACTCGGGGGTGCGTGAGATGCAGATTCGTTTGATCAGCCTTCGGCTGTGTGTCGTCCTGGGCCTGCTGTGCGTGGCGTTTGCGAGGCTGGCCATGGGACAGTCTTGCCCGCCGCAGTGGACGACCTCTGGGGGCGTGCCGAGCGTGAACGGTGAAGTGCTGTGTTCGACGACGCTCGCGAGCGGCGCGGTGGTAGTGGGGGGTACGTTCACAGAGGCGGGTGGAGTCGCGGCGTCGAACGTTGCGAAGTACGACCCCGCGACCCGGACGTGGTCCGCGTTGGGCACCGGGCTTTCGTTCGCAACGGTGCGGGCGGTAACGGGCTTGCCCAACGGCGACATCATCGCGGGCGGTTCGTTCTTCTCGGCGTCGGGCACCTCGTTCAACAACATCGCGAGGTACTCGGCCGCGACCAGCACCTGGGTGCCCATCGTGGTGGGGGGGCAGACGGGACTGCCGGCGCAGGTGAATGCGCTGCAGGGGCTGGCGGACGGATCGCTGGTGGTGGGCGGAGACTTCTTGCAGAGCACGAGCCAGCCGGGGAGGTACGTGACGATCCTGAACCCCGCGGGGAGCGCGTGGTCCGCGTTGGGGACGGGGGTGAACGCATCGGTGACGGGGCTGGGCGTGCTGCAGAGCGGGGAGATTCTGGTGCTCGGTAACTTCACCACCGCGGGAGCGAACACCAGCGGGCGGGTGGCGAGGTTCAACCGCACGAGTGGTGTGTGGAACGTGCTAGGGAACTGGCAGAGCGGATTGCTGTACTGCGCGACGCAACTGCCCGGGGGCGATGTCGTCGTGGGCGGGAGCTTCAGCGACGCGGGTGGGACCTTCGCGCGGAACATCGCGAGGTATTCGTTCGCAAGCAACACATGGACCGACCTGTCGAGCGGTGTTGACAACGCGGTGTACGGGGTCGTGTACCGGGCCGCGACAAATGACTTGGTCGTGGGTGGGTCGTTCGGTAACTACTTGCCGGGTTTCACGGCGCGGCGAATCGCCCGGTACTCGCTGACGGACAACGCCTGGTCGGCGATCGGTGATGGGATCGTCGGCACCGGCGTCAATGCGATCAGCCCCATCGCTTCTGGGAGGGTGTTCGTCGGCGGTTCCTTCTTCTCCGCAGCGGACGCGGCGGTGGAGAACTGCGTGACGTTGGACGGCGCGAACAACTTCGTGCCTACCGGGCGGACGACTTCCGCGGCGGTGCGGACCGCGATCGATGTTGGGAACGACACGCTGATCGTGGGGGGGGCGTTCAGCCACGCCAACGGCGTGCGGGTCAGCCGGATCGGGCGGTACAACGCGGCGACGGGAGCGTGGAGCTCGATGGGCGCGGGGTTGTCGCGAACCACGTTTGGGTTGTTCCCCACCGTGCACGCCGTGGCGCAGTTGGCGAACGGCGACATCATCGCCGGGGGCGACTTCGTGGAATCCGGTGCGGAGGTTGTGAACCGCATCGCGCGGTTCCGCAGCGCGACCGGACAGTGGGAGCCGATCGGCAGCGGCACGCTGGGGACGGTGCTCGCGTTGCTGCCGCTGCCGGGGAGCAGCTTTCTCGCGGCTGGGTCTTTCAACACGATCGGGGACGTGAGTTCGCCGGCGGTTGCGCGATTCAACAGCGGGACCGGGAGCTGGGAACCTTTCGGTTCGGGGATGCCCGCGGGGGTTACCGTGCGCGCGATGGTGCGGCTGACCAATGGCGACGTGATCGCGACCGGGAGCGGCACAACCGCGTTGCGGCGGTATTCGGCCGCGACGGATCAGTGGAGCGCGGTGGGGACGATCTCGAACGGGTTCAGCGACTCGGTTGACTCGCTGCTGCTCCTGCCGACGGGCCGGGTCGTTGTGGGCGGGTTCTTCACGTCGATTGGCGGGCTCGCGACGCGAAACGTCGCGGTGTTTGATCCGACGAACAGCACATGGTCGACGCTGGGTGCGGCGAACGCGGTGTCGGGCGGCAACGTGCTGTCGCTGGTCTTGGACGCGGATGGGAACGTGGTCCTCGCAGGCTCTTTCACGCAGGCAGGTGGGGTCGCTGCCAACGGGGTGGCGAGGTTCAACGTGGCGAGCTGCACGTGGCAGACGTTCGCGCCGGGAGTGCAAGGTGGGAACGGGGTGGCGAAGG
>JBMOHX010000404.1:0-3659 GCA_049317625.1 Phycisphaerales bacterium | reverse complement strand
CGCCTCCCAATGCGGTCGATGCCTGCGACGCGACGCTCACGGCGACGGCGGTGCGGTCAGAGGGGGTGCTGCTGGACTCACCGTACCCGACCGGAGTGACGACGCTGACGTGGACTGTCGCGGACGACTGCGGGAACACGGCGACGGCGACGCAAGAAGTTCAAGTGTTGCCGCTGAGCACGGTCGTGGCGGAGGTTGAAGTTCAGGGGCTGAAGGGCGCCGGCCCTCACACACGCTGCATCGAGTTTTTGCTGACCCCCGCAGGGGGAGGCACGCCGGTGGTGGTGTTCCAGCAGATCGGGTTTCCCGTGAGCGGGAGCGCGGTGGTGGAGTTCACGGTGCCGTGTGGCGCGTATTCGTGCATCGCGGCGCGGGACACGAGGCATTCGCTGATGCGCCGCGATGATGATGACTTCCGGGTGGTTGGGAGCGAGTACCGCGCGAGCTTTCGGCGCGGGGGAGCGGCGGGGGCCTGGGACCCGCGGTTCGACGCGCTGCCGGGTGGCAACTTCGACGGCGACGGGTACGTGGACGTGATCGATTTCTGCCTGTTTATCGAGGAGTTCGGGGTGGCGGTGGGATTCGATCCGGGTTGCGGCGGGCCGACTGGGACGGCGCACGCGGATGAGAGCGGCGACGGGTTGGTGGGAGAGGAGGACTTCCTCTCGCTCTCGAAGAACTTCCTGGCGGCCGCGGAGCGTGATTGTCTGGGACGGCTGCCGTCGAGGCGGTTGACGGGGCTCGGGCCGCTGTGGACGAACCGGTCGTTGACCGCGCGGGCGGGGCCCGTGACGCGCCTGGAGGTGAGGGACCTCGAGGCGTTCGGGCTGGCGCGGTTCAAGCGAGCTGATGTGAACCGGGACTTGGTCATCGACTACCGGGACATCCTCGCGTTCGCGGGTGGGGCCCGTCCCTGATCTGTTGTGGCGGTGGTTTGGGGCGATGTGTTGATCGTCGGAGCGATGGGTCCGCGTCTCGTGGGAGACCGGGCGGCCCGACCGGAGGCGCTTCCCCACGGGGAGCGAGAAAGGCGACAGCGATGCGGAACGAGGGCGTGGTGGAGGACGGTCGCGAGATCGGCCGCGGGCGAGCCGGCATTGGATGCGGCCTCCGTCTGGCGATCGGGCTTGCTGCGATGTTGATCGCATCCGGCGCGGCGCATGGGCAAGCGACCAACTCGTGCGCTGCAGCACCCACGATCGGCGTTGGCAGTTGGGAGTACGACCTTCACCCCGCGACCAACGAGGGGAACTCGGTGGGGCAGTGTGGTGAGACAGACACCGCGCCGGACGTGTGGTACAAGTTCGTCGCGCCCTCGAACGGGCTGCTGACCGTCTCCACATGCGGGCGTACGCCCGACGACACGGTGCTTGGGATCTATCTCGACTGCGTGACGCCGCTGGCCTGCAACGACGACGACGCGTTGTGCGGGCTCCAGTCTTCGGTGTTCGCGGTGGTGCCGACGGGAGAGACGCGGTACATCCGGATGGCGGAGTACAACGGGGGCGTTCACACGGGGATCATCGATGTGACGTTTACGGCGTCGCCTCCGGGGTGGGACGAGGTGGCGGATGCGGGGGACTTGTGCAACGCCGCGCAGGTGGCGTTGGGGAGCGGGAACCTGCCCGAGATCCGGGGGAACCTGGGAAGCGGGACCGATGTTGATATGTTCCGGATCCACATCTGCGACCCGGCGTCGTTCGCGGCATCGACGGTCGGAGGCGCGGGCTTCGACACGCAGCTCTGGCTGTTCGATCTGAACTGCGTGGGCGTGAGCTTCAGCGACGACAAGGACCCGACGAGGCAGTCTTCGGTGACAGGGCAGTTCGTCCCCGCGGCGGGCGACTACTACCTGGCGGTGAGCGCGTTCGACCGCGACGCGTTTAACTCGGGCGCTATCCAGTTGTGGAACGACGAGCCGTACAACGCCGAGCGGGTGCCTGACGGTCCCGGCGCGGTGAACCCGCTCGCCCAGTGGGGCGGAACGGCGACCACGTTCGGCGTGTACTCGATCTTTCTGAACGGCGCGACGTTCGTGAGCGATGGTTTGACGGTGAGCATCGAGGCCGAGGACGCGTGCCTCAACGCCTCTGAAACCCAGCTCGTGGTGAACGTGAACATGAGCGGCGCGGTGCAGAACATCGCGGGCGGTCAGTTCTTCCTGCAATACGACCAGACGCGGCTGGACTTTGTGTCCGCGGTCCCGGGCGATGCGCCCTTCACGACGCAGGTCTACTCGAACGTGAACGAGGCGATGGGGGAGATCACGTACGCGGTGGGTGTGCCGACGGGCACTGGAACCGCGGCGGACAGGACGATGGTGCGGTTGACGTTCAACCTGCTGGGCCACTTCTGCAACGCACCGGGGCTGATCACGGTGCGACCGGGGATCCTGCCGTCGAGATTGACGGACGTGAACGGCGCGAGCATCGTGCCGGCGTTTGAGAACGCGTGCGCGATCACGGCGGACAGTCTGCCGCCGATCCTGACCGTTCCATCGAACATCGTGACGAACGCGGACGCGGGTCTGTGCACCGCGGTCGTGGCGGTCGGTTCCGCGACCGCGACGGATACGTGCGACACGCTGCCCTCGATCTCGGTGGTGCGCAGCGACGCGCAGCCGCTGGGGGCGCCGTTCCCGACCGGCACTACCTCTGTGACCTGGACCGCGACGGACACGTGCGGAAACAGCACGTCTCTGGTGCAGACGGTAACCGTGGACCCCTTCAACACCCTGGCGGTGAACGTCGAGTTGCAGGGCTTTGTGAGCCCGGTGGCGTTCCAACGGTGCATCAGTTTTGAGCTGACACCGGCGGTGTTCGGTCCGAACGTGGTGGTCGATCAGACGCTGACCTTCACGGGCGGAGTCTCCGGTCTGGTGAGCGTGAACGTGCCGTGCGGCGCGTACACCTGCATCACGGCGCGTGATCCGTTGCACACGCTCCGCCGGACCGACATCGACGACTTCGGGATCACAGGTCCCAACTACGTGGCGGACTTCACGAGCCACGGGCATCCGTTCTCGCACCCGGCATACGACGCACTGCTGGGCGGCAACCTGAACGGCGACACGTTCATCGACATCCTCGACTTCGGCGTGTACATCGGGCAGCTGGCGGCGCCGAGCCCGGGGGCGAACTCGCCCTGCGGGACGGTCGGGCCGCACGCGGATGTGACGGGCGACGGCGTGGTGAGCACCGGCGACTTCACGTTCATCGCGATCAACTTCATCCGATTCTCCGAGCTGCGGTGCGACGGCACGCTGCGTCCGGGTGCGCCGCGCGACGGCAGGATGCGGCAGGCGGCGATGCCCGACGAACCGCTCACGGCGATCGGTATCGACGAACTGGCGGAGCGAGGGCTCTGGAACCTGCGGTTCGCGGATCTCACCGGCGACGGTGTGATCGACTCGGAAGACGTGGGCGCGTACTTGGGCGGCGCACTGCCGGTGCCGCTCGCGGACGTGAACCGCGACCGCGTGGTGGACAAGCGCGACGCGGAGCTGGTGATCGACAACATGGATTCGCGAGAGCGGATCACGGCGGACGCGGACGGCGACGGCGTGGTGACCGCCGACGACCTCGCGTTCGTGATGGAACACATCGGTGAGACTCTGGACTGACCCCCGGGCCCGTCGGTGTTCTTGACTCTCCGGGTTG
>JBMOHX010000403.1:0-3680 GCA_049317625.1 Phycisphaerales bacterium | reverse complement strand
GCGCTGGAGCCCTCGACCTACCGCGACGCGTGCGTCACGCAGTTGTTCTACCTGTGCAACCTCTACCACGACCGCATGTACGCGCTCGGGTTCGACGAGGCCGCGGGCAACTTCCAGACGTTGAACTTCAGCGGACAGGGCACGGGCAACGACCGCATCCAGTGCGACGCACAGGACGGCAGCGGCACGAACAACGCGAACTGGAGCTCATCGGGTGTCGACGGCGAGCCGGACGGGACCCCGCCCCGGACGCAGATGTACGTCTTCACGGGCCCGACGCCCGACCGTGACGGGTCCTTTGACGCGGACATCGTCTTCCACGAGTTCAGCCACGGTCTCTCGATCCGCCTGCACGACGGCCGGCTCAACGCGGCGAACCAGGAAGGCGGCATGGGTGAGGGATGGTCCGACTTCTACGGGTTGTGCCTCAACGCTCAGCCCGACGACGATTTCAACGGCGTGTACGCGGCGGGCGCCTACGCGACGCTGAATCTCGGCGGCGCGTTCACGAACAACTACTACTTCGGCATCCGCCGCTTCCCCTACTCCACCGATTTGAACAAGAACCCGCTGACGTACGCCGACCTCGACCCGGCCCAGAACTCCTATCCACCCGGCATCCCGCGGAGCCCGGTCATCGGGAACACCGCGAACGAGGTGCACAACGTCGGCGAACTCTGGTGCATGACCCTGCTCGAGTGCCGCGAGCAAATGGGCCGCACCATGGGCTTTGCCGCCAACGAGATGATCATGCGACTGGCCGTGGACGGCATGAAGCTCAACACCGCGGCGAACCTCAACTTCCTCAACTCCCGCGACGCGATCCTCCAGGCCGACCTCGTGAGCAACGCGGCGGCAAACCATGCCGCGATCTGGGCGGGCTTTGCCAAGCGCGGCCAGGGCACCAGCGCAACCTCGCCCGCGACCGCCACGACGGGCATCGTCGAGGCGTTCGACACCCCGATCCGCGTGACGTTCACCTTCCCCAGCGGCACGCCCGCGCAGCTGCAGCCCGGAGTCGCCACATCGTTCAACGTTGACCTCGACTCCTTCGGCCTGACCATCACCCCGAACACTGGCCAGCTCCACTATCGCGTCAACGGCGGCGCATTCCAGATCGCCCCCATGACCGTCGTCGACTCCAACACCTACTCAGCTTCGATCCCCGGCGTGGACTGCTTCCAGTCGGTGGACTACTACGTAAGCGTCGACACCTCGGTGGGCCGTCGGTCCTTCCCGGACAACGCTCCCGCCTCGTCGTTCTCCGCGCTGGTCTTCCAGTCGGTGGACATCTTCGCCTCCGACAACTTCGAGGCCGACCGCGGCTGGACCGTCGGGCCCAACACCGCAACCGCCGGCGTCTGGACCCGCGTCGATCCTGTTGGCACAATCGCACAGCCCGAGGATGACGTCTCGAACCCGGGCACCCTCTGCTGGGTCACCGGCCAGGGCGCAGTCGGCGGCGCTCTGGGCGCGGCGGACCTCGACAACGGCAACACCATCCTTACGAGCCCCGCGTACGACCTGAGCGGCCAGCCCGACGCGACCGTCTCCTACTCCCGCTGGTACGACAACTCCCGCGGCGGCGCTCCCGGCGCCGACGTCTTCACCGTCCAGGTCTCCAGCAACAACGGCGCGTCCTGGACCAACGCCGAGGTTGTCGGCCCCTCGGGGACCGGCACCACCGGCGGCTGGGTCCGCGCCGAGTGGACGCTCTCGTCGCTGGGCATCACCCCGACTTCGCAGGTGCGGGTGCGGTTCATCGCTGACGACTCGGGCACGGGATCGATTGTCGAGGCGGCTCTCGACGAGTTCAGCATCAGCCGACTGGTGTGCGTCGGTCAGCCCTCCTGCCCCGCGGACTGGAACGGCGACGGCAGCGTCGACGGCGACGATGTGATCGGGTTCTTCACCGCGTGGGACGCGGGCAACGCCGACTTCGACAACAACGGCAGCACCGACGGCGACGATGTGATCGAGTTCTTCAACCGCTGGGACGCCAACTGTTAAGCTCGCCCCGACGGGATCCCAAAGCCTTGTTCTCGGGCGTGCGGTCCGGGCGAGCCCGCGCGACGAGGCCCGGATCGGCCGAGACGGGCGCTCCGAAGGGAAATTCTGACCGTGACCGCCGACGCGTCTGGCCGAGGCCGCACGAATGTGGTAGACATGAGTGTCTGCGGTTCCCCCTTCTACCGGGGAGAGTGCTTTCGTCTCTTTCGTCACCGAGGTCCAGAAACCCGGGGCGAGGGAGGGTTTCGCTAGGTTTTTCGCACGCGCCCGCGGGAATGTCGGCGGGGCGTGCGAACATGCGGTTGCCCTCGCGGGGTCCGGTCGAAGCACCGGGGTGTGTGCGTGTTTTCTTGAAGTTACCGAGAGAAGGAAGCGAGCCCGATGAGCAAGTCCAACCGTCCGTTCATCAGATTGACCGCCGCGGCTCTGTTCGCTTCGGTGGGCCTCGCGGCTTCCGCCGCGGGCGTGGACCACGAGATCCCCGCGGCCTCTCATGATCCTCAGGCCCTGGCGCGTCTGCTGAAAGAGGCACCGGGAGTGCGCTTCCTGGAGATCGACGGCACGCTCAGGCGCGTCTACGGCCCCAATCTCTCCGCGGGCATGACAGGCCAGCAGTCCGTACAGACCTTCATGAAGCACTACACCGGCCTCTTCGGGGCCAGCCCCGAGCAGCTCGAGGTCTGGGCGCTTTGCCCGCAGGGCGGCAACACCATCCCGCTGATGCCGGGGCCCGATGGTGCGCCGAAGTTCACGCTTCACACCTTCCGCCAGGCGCTCGACGGGATCCCCGTCTACCGCTCTGACCTCCGCCTGCTCACCCGCAACACCCGCACGAACGACCTCGTGTGGGTCGGGAATGCGCTGCGGCCCGTCTCTGGAATGGTCGTTGATCCCGCGACGCGCGCGAAGCCGAACACCGAGGACGCCGTGAAGGCCGCCCAGCAGGAGCTCGGCCTGATCGCCGGCGCTCGTTTCTCGGAGCCCGCGCTGACGATCTTCGCGGGCGTGGACGCGGACAAGCCCGCTCCCCGCCTCGCGGTGGTCTTCACGGTCACCACGGCCGCGGAGCCCTGGGAACCCGGCTACGGCAAGTGGGAGATCGTGGCCGACGCGGCGACGGGCCAGGTCCTGTTCGCGGAGAGCCAGGTGCACGATGTGGATGTTTCCGGCCGCGTGAGCGGGCTGTCGACCGAAGGCATCCGAGCCGCCGAGTGCGACCCCGAGACCGACCAGGCCATGCCGTACGCGCTGGTGACCATCGGTGGCCTCACGGGATACACGGACGTACTGGGCAACTACACGATCCCCGGCGTTCCCGCGGGCAACTTCACCGTCACGACGAGCCCCCGCGGGCGGTTCTTCGACACGTACAACCCCACCGCGCGGGTGCCGGTGACCTCAGGCGCCGTCAACGGGACCGACGTCCAACTGAACACCGCCAACACGGACCAGACCGTCCGCGCCGGCGTGAACGCGTACCTTCAGGCGAACGTCGTCCGCGACATGGTCATCGCGGCGAGCCCCTCGTACCCCACCATTTCGACCCAGCTGAGCTTCCGCATCAACGTGGCGGTCAACGGTACCTGCAACGCCTTCTACGACGGCAACTCGATCAACTTCTTCAGCTCCGGCGGCGGGTGCAACAACACCGCGTTCTATGACGTCGTCCA
>JBMOHX010000402.1:0-3691 GCA_049317625.1 Phycisphaerales bacterium | reverse complement strand
CCGCGGCGTTCACCGCGACGAGGGAGACGGCGTCGCTCCCCTCGTGCAGGTACATCCCGCCGGAGGTCGCGAACTCGCCCTCGTCGGGCAGGTAGCTGCTGATGAGTGTGATGTAAGAATCGAGGGGCGCGATGAGGCAGAGCGCAATCGGCGGGATCGGCTCTTTGCCACGGATGACCGCGAGATCGCGGGTGAGCACCTCGTACGCGTGCTCGGCGGTTTTCGCCGCGGCGTGGGCCACCGTGCCCGCGAGCGGTGCGAGGCCCTCGATGTTCCGCGATCCCCATCGGCGGTGATCCTCGGCGAGGGAGTCGCGCAGTTCGTCGAGCCACACCGCGGCGACGGCGCGCCGCCAGTGTTCGCGCGGGTGGCGTGATGACTGGTGCGCGATCCAGGCGTTCGCGGTGGCCCAGTCCACACGCGGGAGCCCTTCGGGGGAGTGCCAGAGATGCGAGGCGTGCACCCGTTCGATCTCGGGGAGTCCGACCGGCGCGGCGAGGGCTCCGCGATTGCCTGTGAAGAGTTTGCGGATGTGGTCGAACATTGGGGGCAGTTTAACGTGGGTTGGGATGCTGGGACGTGCGCTGATCGCGGGGCGGGACGCCCGCGTGACTCTTGGGCGTGGGTGCCCAAGCCACGACGGACTGTTGGGCGTGGGCGTATCCTCTGCGCATGCCGCATGATCCCACTACCGCTGCCGATCTCCGAAGCTGGGTTGAGTCTGCCAATGACCCGCGCGGGGACTTTCCGATTCAGAACCTGCCGTACTGCGTGTTCCACGCGGATGATGGGTCGGAGTCGCATCTTGCGGTGAGGATCGGGGACCGTTTGCTGTCGCTCACCGAGGCGAACCATGCGGGGTTGCTTGAGAATCTCGGGTTTGGCCCCGATGCTGCCGAGGGGCTTCAGGCGGCGTGCGAGTTTGCCGCGGGGGAGTTTCTTGGTTCGCTGTCACCTGAAGACCGGTCCCAGCTTCGGGCGCGGGTGAGTCAGTTGCTCGCGGCGGGTTCTGAGCATCGGCCATCGCTCGAGGACGGTTGCATGTTTGATGCGGGGGGCGTGGGGTACGAGCTGCCGGTGACCGTTTCGAACTACACGGACTTCTACGCGTCGATCCATCACGCGTCCACGGTGGGGAGCATGTTCCGGCCGGACAACCCGCTGCTCCCGAACTACAAGTGGGTGCCGATCGGGTACCACGGCCGCGCGAGCACTGTTGATGTGGCGCGTTCGCCGATCAAGCGGCCAAAGGGGCAGACGAAGGCGGATGATGCCGCGGCTCCGACGTTTGGCCCGTGCGCGATGCTGGACTATGAGTTGGAAGTTGGGTGCGTGATCGCGTCGGAGAACAGGCAGGGGGAGCCGATCTCGATCGCCGATGCGCGGAAGCACGTGCTGGGGTACTGCCTGGTGAACGACTGGTCCGCGCGTGATCTCCAGAAGTGGGAGTATCAGCCGCTGGGGCCGTTTCTCGCGAAGAACTTTGCGACGACGATCTCGCCGTACATCGTGACGCCGGATGCGGTGGAGCCGTTCCGGTGTGCGCCCTCGCCGCGGCCCGCGGGGGATCCGGCGCCGCTCGGGTATCTCGCGGACGACGAGGACCAGCGGCGTGGGAGCTTTGATCTCGAGCTCGAGGTGCTGCTGTGTTCCGCGGAGATGAGCAAGCGTGGGATGGCGCCGGTGGTGCTGAGCAAGAGCCGGGCGTTCCGCGAGTTGTACTGGACGTTCTCGCAGATGATCGCGCACCACACGAGCAACGGGTGCTCGCTGCACGCGGGGGACTTGCTCGCGTGCGGGACGGTGTCGGGGCAGGAGCCGGGGACGCGTGGGTGTTTGCTCGAGCTGACGTGGGACGGCGCGGGGAAGCCGCGGAAGCCGATTGTGCTGCCGTCGGGCGAGAAGCGGACGTTTCTCGCGGACGGGGACACGGTGATCATGCGTGGGCGGTGCGTGCGCGAGGGGGCGGTGTCGATCGGGTTTGGCGAGTGCGCGGGGACGATTGCGCTTTAGTCCGCGACGCTATCTCTGAACACGCCGAGGACGGTGGCCTGCGAGTGGACCGCGGCGTGGTCGCCGACCGGGCCGATGGGCGCGAAGCCGAAGGCGCCGGCGATGGGGAGGGGGAAGCGGCTGGCGGGGTCGATCTTGCGGCCCGCCTTGGCGAGCTCTTCGCCGGCCTCGGGTGGAGAGAGGGTGCGACCGACGAGGCCGATCTCGAACGCGGACTGACCGTGGAGGGCTTCGCCGCGGCCGGAGTCGCTGAACATGAGGACGGCACGGGCGGGGCCGCGGAGCTTCTGCATGCCCAGGAGCATGGTGAGGTCGTTGACCGCGGCGTTGGGGGTACGGAGGTGGAAGCGGACGGTTTGGCCGACTCGGACGGGCTCGGAGAGAGAGAGGGCGCCGAGGTCGCGGTTGGAGCGCATCACGCGGCTGAGGACAAAGTCTGCGCGGCCGTGGTGGGACTTGTGGGCGGCGACTGATCGGCCGATGAAGACGCCGGCGTTGAGGGCGAGGCGGTGGGGTTCGTCGAGTTCTTCGCGGGCACGCTGGAGGACGTTGATGGCGCTCTCGCCGGAGAGTTCGAAGAGTTGATCGCCCTGGGCTTGCGTGACGACGCAGACCGGGCCGAAGGGCTCGCAGCCTTGGGCGACGGAGGCGTCGAAGAGGAAATCGCCGGCGAGGGAGGCGGCGACGAGACCGGAGGTGACGGGGGTTTCGCCGCCAACGAGCGTGGCGCGCTGGCCGGCGGCGGGTTCCATGAGACCGCCGATGATCGCGGCGTGTTCGGCGCGATCGGCGGCGAGGGCGTCATCGATGGCGGCGACATCGCGGGTCGCGAAGCAGAGCGTGAGCCGCCGTGCGGAGAGGGATGTTGCTTCGTCGAGAACATCCGTCGGCGAGGTGCCGCTGGCGACTCTGGTCTCGGCACCTTCGCACGCGATGCCGAGGGTGGAGAGGGCGAAGCCGGATTCCAGTGCGCCGCGACCGGCCATGGCACCGGAGCCGACGGCACCGAGGAACGCTCGGGCGCCGGTGCGTTCGCGGAGGCGTGCGCAGATGGTTTGGAAGGCGGGGGCGTGTGCCGCGCTGGCGAAGGCGATCAGCAGGGCGGGCGCTTCGCCTTCGAGGCGTTCCATGCAGATGTCCGCGGCGTGGTCCGCGGCGGATTCGGCGGTGACATTGGTGGACCCGCCCGCTCCGATGCGGAGGCGGGCGGGTGGAAACGAATCATCCATGGCGCCGGGTCACTTGTTCATGTCGACCGCCGGCTCGTCCGCCGGGGGCTGGACGCGGGGCGCTTCCTCGATGCGGTACGCGGCACCGGGCGAATCTGCGCGGAGTACTTCGACACGGACCGGGCTGATGACGTTGAGGCGGAGCGAGCGGTCGATGGTCGCGTCGCCGATGACGCCGACGACCAGGCCGAGCATGCGGTCGAGGTCCCAGTCGGTGCTGGGCTTGATGTACCCGAGGGTCTTGGGCGACGAGGTGCCGACGGAGACGACGCGGTACATGAGCGGGAGTTGCTTGCCGTCGTAGACCGTGCTGGGCTGGAGCTCGCCGACGACGGTGTACACGCGGATCTTCGCGACGTCGGCGAGGGCCTGGGCTGCGGCCTGGTTCGTCGAGCTGAGAGAGGCGCGGGCCTCTTCCTGGCGGCGGACGGTGTCGCGGAACTCGCGGC
>JBMOHX010000401.1:0-3695 GCA_049317625.1 Phycisphaerales bacterium | reverse complement strand
GCGATGTTGTTGATCGCCACGCCGCCGATCGAGGTGAACGCTCCGCCCACCAGGAGATTTCCATTTGGCTCAACAAGCAGCGCGCCGACCGTGCTGAACGCGCTGACCCCGCCGCTGTAGGTCGACCAGGCCGTGCCGTCCCAGCGCGCGATGCCCGTTGCGGGAACACCGGACGCGTTTAGGAACGAGCCGCCCGCGATCACGTCGCCGTTGTTCAGCTTCGCGATCGCGTTCACGGTGCCGTCGACGCCGTCGCCGAGCGCGACGAAGTTCGAGCCGTTGAAGTACGCGATGCGGTTGGCTCGCACGCCCCCCGCGGTCGTGAAGTTGCCACCCACGTAGTACGTGCCGTCCGGGAGAACGTGGAAGCAGTTGATCTGGCTGTTGAAGCCCGTCGAGAGCTGCGACCATCCGGTGTACGGGCCCGCGAGTGTGCCGTCCCACTTGCCGATGTTGTTCAGCGGCAGGCCGCCCGATCCGAGGTTGTTGGCCACGCGCAGCACGTTGCCCCCGGCGACCACTCCACCCGTGGGGAGCGCGGTCAAGCTGAACACCGGCCCGTTCGCGCCCCCGCCGGCGTCGGCCCAAGTCGTGCCGCTAAACACGGCGATGTAGGGACGAGAGGTCGAACTGAACCCGGTGAAGTCGCCGCCGGCGACGACGCGCCCGTCGCTCATGACGCTGACGGCGCGCACTGGGCCGTTGAGCCCGTTCGCAAACGACGACCAGGAAGTGCCGTTGAACCGCGCGATACGTCCCGCGCTGATGGTGGGCGAGCCGCAGGTGATGAAGTCTCCGCCCGCGATAAACCCGCCGTCGCTCGTCGGGCAGATGGTGCGGACCAGGCCCGAGCAGCCGCCGACGATGGAGACCCACGCGGAGCCGTTCCACCGCGCGATGCAGTTGCCGCCTTGGACGAAGAACGTGCCCCCCGCGACGATGTCGCCGTTGATCAGCGTGGCGAGCGAGACCACCGGCTGGCCGAAGCCCGCGCCCATCGCGGACCAGGTCGCACCATCCCAGCGCGCGACGCGCTGGACTGGGTTCCCACCCGCGGTGGTGAAGCTGCCGCCCGCGATGACGTCCCCGTTCTGCGCCGTGGTGAGCGCCGAGACCGTCGCGGGCATCCCCGATCCGAGCGCGACCCAGGCCGATCCGTTCCATTTGGCGATGCGTGCCGCGGGCGAGCCGCTGGCGCTAACGAAATCGCCGCCGGCGACGAGGTCACCATTGGGTAGAACCGTGAGCGCGTTGACCGCGCCGTCGACTCCAGCGCCGAGCGCGGTCCATGTCCCGGTGACGGGATCCCACGCCGCGATGTTGCGGGCCAACACCGGCCCGGCGGCGGTGAAGGTGCCGGCAACGGCGACGAGCGGTCCGCGCGGGCCGTTGCCGTCGGGATCCCAGAGGGTGGTCGCGTTGACGAAGCCGTTCGTGCCAGGGAAGCCGTTACCGGACGCCCACTCCGACGGACACTGCGCCGCGGCGGGCCATGCGAGCGCGCCAAGAGCGATCCACCCCAACACAACCCGGCAAAGCGACGATTTCATACGAACGATCTCCCAAAGAGCCGCAAACGGGGCCGAAGCCCGATGCTCAGCATCGCTGACTCGAGCTGTCCTCGAAACGAACTCGCGTGGAGTATGTCAGCTCAAACCAAACCGGTCTTGTATGGATTGCGCGCAGCGTACCCACAGGGCCCGATCTCGCAAGGAAAAACACGCGAGCCAGAAGGCTCGCGTGCGGGTTTCTCGAAAGCCTGAGAGCTTCCACTCCCAGTTCCTATTTGTTGCTTTTCGCTTTATCGCTTTGCCATTTACGCCGCTTCGGCGTCAACAGCCCCAGTCCCAGCGCGCGAAGAACGCGTTGACATCTTCGCTGTCGACGCCGCCGTCGGTGTTGAAGTCCGCCGCGGCGTCGCCGGCGTCCCATGCGCCCAACAACGCGATCACGTCGTCGCTGTCGACACCGCCGTCCTGGTTGAAGTCCGCGGGGCACAGGCTCTCGCTCAGGCTGAAGACCCAGGCCGAACCTTCGTTACGGTTCGGGCCGATTTGATCGCGAGGAACGCCCACGAGCGCGACATCGCCTGAGAGGGCGACGCAAGAGCCGAACTGTTCGCCTTGCTCGCCATCCGCGGCAAGCAGCCGTTGTGCCTCGGTCCACACGGCGCCTTCGCGTTCGAAGATGTACGCCTTCCCCCTGCCCGCGTCGTGGTAGGACGCCCCGATGAACGCCGAGTCTGCGTCGAGCGAGACCGAGCGACCGAACATCGCCACCGACATTCCGTCTGACGCGGTGAGCTTCGCTTGCTGGGTCCACGCTCCGCCGGAGCGGACGAAGACATAGGCAGCGCCCCGGTCGTACCCGCCCGCTTCCGCTTTATGAGCACCGACGAGCACCGTGTCGCCCGCGACGGAGACGGAGATCCCGAACTCGTCGTTTGCAGCGCCGTCCGCGGCGGTGAGTGTGGCCTGCTGGTACCAGCTTGTCCCTGAGCGGGCGAACACATAAACCGAACCTTGGCTGCTGCGCGCGGGAGAGCCCACCGCGTCGTAGGGCAGTCCCACGACCGCTGTGTCTCCTGAGACCGCGACCAGGCTCCCGAATCGTGCGAATGCCGTGCCGTCCTCCGCGACGAGTCTGGCCTGCTGCGTCCAGGTGGTGCCACTGCGCACAAAGATGTAGGCGGTACCAGCGACCGGCGCGCCGACGATCGCGGTGTCACCGGAGATGGCGCAGGTCAAGAGAGACTCGGCGCTCGGAGCGGTCAACTGCGCCTGCTGGGTCCACGTCATTCCGGTCCGGACGAATACAGACACGGGAAGCGGGCCGCGCAGTGGGCTACTCGCCGCAACAAGCGCCGTATCGCCGGAGATGGCGACGGACTTGCCGAAGTAGTCGAAGGCCTGGGCATCGGCCGGGTTGAGAGACGTCTCAAGGGCCCAGCGCGAGCCGTTCCACCGGAAGATGTGCGCCGTCCCCTGGTTCTGATTGCCGCCCACGTCGGCGTAGAACGCTCCCACGATCATCGCGCCGCCGTCAGCACCGACCGAACAGCCGAAACGAACGTCATCTTCATCGACGGGAGGCAGCAACATCGTGGCGTTGAAGCGCTGGGCGAACGCGGATGCGCCGAACACGCAGAGGACGAGCGACGCGACGCAACGAATGGTGGAAGGCATGCGAGATCTCCCCGAGGTGACGGCGGTGTACCGGTGCCGACCGCGCATGAAAGCCTAAGGCGTGCGAATGTACTGGTTTGCTTCAGCAGCCACTGTCCCAGCGTGCGAAGAACCCGATCACGTCGTCGCTGTCCACGCCGCCGTCACGGTTGAAGTCAGCCGCGGCGTTGCTTGCGTCCCAAGCAGCGAAGAAACCGATCACATCTTCGCCGTCCACGACGCCATCGGCATCGAAGTCCGCGGGGCACGGATCGACCCCCACCGCAGCGGGCAGGGTCGTTACTTCGCCGCAGGCGTTCGTGAACGTCGCGGTGTAGGTTCCGGCGTCGCTCATCCGCGCACCGGCGATGGTGAGCACCGAGCCAGTCCCATCGGTGGGGCTCGCGAGCACGCGTGCCGCGCCGCTCACCGTGCCGCCGCCGACCGATGCGCCGCCCGGTCCGTCAACGATGGCCACGCCGTTGCGCCGCCACTGAACCGAGACTCCGTCGTATCCCGAGGCGGGCGTGG
>JBMOHX010000400.1:0-3699 GCA_049317625.1 Phycisphaerales bacterium | reverse complement strand
GGTGGTGGAACCAATCCGGGCGGCTCCGGTGGCGGGACCAACCCGGGTGACTCCGGTGGCGGCACCAATCCGGGCGACTCCGGTGGCGGCACCAATCCTGGTGACTCCGGTGGCGGCACCAATCCGGGCGGCTCCGGTGGCGGCACCAACCCAGGCGACTCCGGTGGCGGGTCGACTCCTGGCACCGCTGGCGGTTCCGATGGTGGATCGAATCCGGGCACTCCGGGTGGCTCCGGCGGTGGATCGAATCCGGGCACTCCCGGCGGCGGGTCGACTCCCGGCACCGCTGGCGGATCGGATGGCGGATCAAATCCCGGTACTCCGGGCGGCTCCGGCGGCGGATCGAATCCGGGCACTCCTGGCGGCTCTGGCGAACCCGCGAACAACCCTCCCGCTCCCCCCGCGCCGGCCCCAGGCGGCGATCCGAGCGGAGGAACTGGCGGTGGCGATGACAAGGGCGGCACTGGTGGCGGAACCGAGCAACCCCCCGCACCCCCTGCTCCTCCTGCTCAGCCCGCATCGGGCGGCGGCGGAGGTTCTGGTGGCTCCTCTGATGGCAACGACGTGCCCGCGGCTCCGGGCGGCAACGCTGGCGACGGGGGAGAGGCCCCCGAGACTCCGGCCGTTCAGCCGCGGAAGTCGGCCCGGCTTCTCTCGGTGCTTCGCGGCGGTCGGCGGGCGTCGGTCATGGTCAGCCCGGGAGGCATGAAAGTGGGCCAGAGTCCGAACTCGCAGGCCAAGTCGAGCGACAAGCTGCCGAGCGCGGCGAAGCGAGTGGTCAAGATCGCCAAGCCCGGCCGGGGTGCGCTGGCCGAAGCGGTGAAGCGCAACAACAAGTCCCGATCGCTCGCGGCGAGCCGCGGCAACCGGGGCATGGGGATTCAGAAGCTCCCGTCGACGCGCGTCACGGACAGCGCCTCGAATCAGGGCGACGGCAACTAATCACGGCACCACCGCGGCTCTTGCCGCGTACCCCTTCCACGCCCGGGGACCTTGTCCCCGGGCGTCGCATTTTTGGGGAGAGATCAGGGCTTCCAGGCGGTGGGTTTGGCCTTGGGCTCGAGGATGGAGAGCATGGCGAAGGCGGTGCCGTAGTTGGCGGTGCGCGGGAAGACGCGGTCGTTCCAGGTGCCGTCTTCGGCGCGGACGCTGAAGAGGAGGTTGTTGATGCGGCGGCGGTACTCGGCGCGTTCTGCCGAGGGCAGGAGTTCGACGGCCATGGCCGCGTATCGGTGTGCGAACATGAAGTAGTAGGGGGCGATCGCGTAGGGTCCTTCGTGGGTTCCGGACTTGGCCTTGCGTTTGTTCAGCCATTCCCAGTGCACGATGAACGCGTCGACAGCGCCGCGCGTGGACTGCACGGATCCCTTGCCGGCGAGCATGAGTGTGGTTTCAACGGCGAGCATGCGGCCGACCGCTCCCGGGGTTTGGTCGTTGCGCCCGGCACCGGCCTCGCCCGAGTACTGAACGGCGCCTGAAGCGCCCTTGCTCTTTTCCAGGAACGCGAGGGCACGGTCCACCACCGCGGGATCGATGGAGCGTCCGTCGGCCTTCGCCTCGAAGAGCGCCTGGAGGGCGCAGCTCGTCATGAATGAGCTGGGGGCGGCCTTCTTCGCGCGACCGGAGGGGCGGGCGTAGTTCCAGCCTCCGGCTTCGGGGATCTCTGTCTTCTGGAGCGCATCGCAGTACCACGCGATCGCATCGTTGACCGGACCCGTCAGCTCGGCGGGCACCGCACCCGCGGCCTTGGCGCGGAGCATGCCCTGCATGCCGAAGATGTAGCCCCAGGCACGGACGTCGTACCCGGCGTCGTAGTCTTTCTCGCTCATGAGCGGGTGCTGGGTGCCGGCGCAGATGAACTGGAGAGCGCGGGTGATCGCGGCCGCGCGCTCCGGGTCTTCGCCTTGTCCGGGTGCGGCGAGGATCGCCATCACGCAGATGCCGGTATTGCCCACGCGGTAGCCGATAGGGATTTTCCCTCCGACCCGGTAGACGCCTTCGTACGGCCACTCGCCTTTGGGCTCGCCCTCCTGGTGCGTGAGGAGGAATCCGACGCCACTGCTGACCGCGGCGGCGAGATCGTCATCGGCGATCCGCGCGAGAGACTCCTCGGCGCGTTGGGCGTGCGCGGTTGCGGTGCAGCAGAGGACGAGGGCGTACACGGCGGCGCGACGGAGGACTGCGTTGGACATCTCATGACTCCAGGGCTGGCCCGCGCGCGAAGGCGGGGTTGGGGATAGCCTACCACGACCGCTGCACCCTGACGATGACACCGAACACTCCACAACCGGCGCACGAGAGCTTCCGTCCGATGGACGCGGTACGCGGGGTGTGCACGACCGCGATCGTCGCTCTGCACGCTGCCACGCCTTATGTGGCGCTGGATTTGCCGCACCTTCTCTGGCCGGTGACGGAGCGGGGCGGATTTGGGCCGCCGGACTGGCTTTTCTGGACGGTGCGGTGCTTCGCGCGAGGGACGTTGTTCCTGATCGCGGGGTTCGCGTCGATGGCGATGCTCACGAAGTTGGGGCCCGTCCCGTTCCTGCGGCGGCGGAGCGCGCGGCTTGCGATGCCGCTGGTCGCGGGGTCCCTCACGGTACTGCCGGCGATGTATCTCGTGTGGGCGTGGGGCTGGGTCAGGAGCGGGCTGGCGCTGCCGAAGCACATCGTGCACTTCCGCTTCCGGAACGGGATCCAGCCGGAGTTGTATGGGTTCGGGCACCTTTGGTTTCTGTGGTACTTGCTGCTGGTCTCGGTCGGGCTCGCGTTGGTGGCGATGTGGGCTCCGCGCCTTCGGTTGTCCGACCGCGCGTGCGCTCTGGCGGTTGGTTTGCCGGGCAGAACCTTGCTGATCGGCGTGCCGGTGGCGATGGTCGTGTTCTTCGCGCCACAGTGCATCTTCGACTTTCGCAACGGCTTCATCCCGCAGCCGGCCTTCCTGGCCTATCACATGCCGTTTTTCGTTGCGGGAGCCTGCATGTTCCGGGTGCGCGACCGCCTCGCGGCGATGACCCGCCTTTGGTGGATCGAGCTGGCGCTGGTGTGTGGCCTACTCCCGGTCTTGATGACCCGCCTCGCGACGAGGGCTCCGGGGGCGACCGACACGGACTTCGGGACGGCCGCGGCGATCGGAGCGATCGGGGCGCTGGCGAGTTGCGGGCTGCTGGGATGGAGCTGTTCCGCGGCTGCGCCGGTCTCGGGCCCGTGGCGGTGGCTCGCGGCCCGCTCGTTCTTCATCTACTTCTGGCACCTGCCCTTTGTCGGCGCGGTGCATGTCGCGCTGTACAAGACTCAGGTGCCGATGGGGGTGAAGGTGCTGCTCGCGTTCGTGGCGGGGGTCTGCGGTTCTGCCGCGGTGTACGCGCTCGTTCGTCGCACTCCGATGATGCGTTTCTTCGGCGAATCGGCGCGCGGTCAGGGGTAGCCGGGGAGCGGGGCGAACTCGCGGTGGTACAGCACGCCCAAGCGATCGCCGATGGCTTTCAATAGCTTCGCTTCGCGCCGCGTATCTCCGAAGAGTCCCACGCGGGCCTTGAGATCGATCTCTTCTCCCCGTTGCCAAACCCACACTGTGACCGATTCCTCGTTGCCGGTGGTCAGCGTGAAGATGCGCGGGTCCGTGCCGACCTTGTCGAGGAGACCCATTTCCCCACCGAGCCCCGCGGCGAGGACGGCGGAATCGATGTCGTTCCAGTCGCC
>JBMOHX010000399.1:0-3706 GCA_049317625.1 Phycisphaerales bacterium | reverse complement strand
ATGCTCGAGAAAGTCTGCACCCGCAAGATCCACGACATGGAGGCCGGCCAGTGCCGCTACTCCCTCGTCTGCAACGAACACGGCGGCGTCCGCGACGACGTCATCGTCTACCGCCTCGACGACGACGAGTTCCTCGTCGTCGTGAACGCCTCGAACCGCGCCAAACTCCTCGGCCACTTCGAGCAGGTCAAAGCCGCGAACAACTACACCGTCAAGATCGACGACCAGACCACCGACACCGCCATGGTCGCCCTCCAGGGCCCGCGGATCATGGAACTCATCAAGCCCTTCAGCAGCAGCATCCCCACGCTGAAGAAGTACCGCTTCCAGATCAAGAACCTCATGATCATCAAGCTGATCGTGAGCCGCACCGGCTACACCGGCGAAGACGGCGTCGAGGTCATCCTCCCGGCCGGCAGCGTGAAGACCGTCATGTCGCTGCTCTTCTCCAACATCGACATGTCCTCGCCCAACGCCATCATCAAGCCCATCGGCCTTGGCGCCCGCGACACCCTCCGCATGGAGGCCGCGATGCCCCTCTACGGCCACGAACTCGGCGAAGAGATCAACGCCCTCTCGTGCGGCGTCGACTTCGCGATCTCCCTCGACAAAGACCAGCACGAACTCGGCGAGAAGTTCATCGGCATCGAAGCCCTCAAGTCCACCGCCGCGGCTGGCGGCCCCCCGCGCAAACTCGCCGGCTTCATGATCGAAGGCAAACGCTCCGCGCGCCAGGGCATGCTCATCCGCGCCGGCGGCAAAGAAGTCGGCATCGTCACCAGCGGCTGCCCAAGCCCCACGCTCGGCGCTTCGATCGCGATGGGCTTCCTCGACAAGGACCTCCTCACCCCCGGCACCGCGGTGGAGATCGACACGGGCAAGGGGAGCGTCCTGAACGCGAAGGTGCACACGCTGCCGTTCTACAAGGCGCCGAAGCCCGCGTGAGCGGGGTGCAGCGATTGTCATGACTTCGACAGAGACTGGCGATTCTTGGCGACGCTGGTTGGACCTCAGGTTGGGGCTAGGCCCCTGCCACCGGCCCGAGCAGCGTGCACACCTAAACTCGGACGACTCTCATGGCGGGTGGTAAAGGAACTGGGGGGCAGGTCCGGGGCAAGCCAGTTCCATCCTGAGCCGCACTAGATACCCCACTGCTCTCAGGTACTTCATTTTGTGCTGCTCTGCTCGGAGCCGGGCCTCACCTTCGGCGGGATCATTGGCCCCCGTTGCGGGGCATGAGCGTCCTCAATCGCGTTCTCGTTGGCGAGCCAGGGGTCCAGGAGTTCGTCGTGAGGCGGGTCCGGCATGAGCCTTACTATACTTGCGAAGTGCCTCAGAGAGTGGTGCGATCTGCGCCAGTCTCACCCATCGAAGTCCGAAGGAGGTCATTGTGGACGGCGTGCGGACATCACTTGTGATCTTGATCATTCTGTGTCTATTTGGGGTGCAATCGCCGGCTGCGGGGCAAGAGCGGCGGGGGCCAACGTCATCCGAAACATCAGCGTCTACTGATGAGTCGAGCGTTCGTGCTCTGGGCGATGGCGTACAGCCCCGCGTGGAGGACGAGAAGAAGCCAGTTGCTCTCGAACAACTCGCAGCCGACCTGGCGGATCTCAAGCAATGGGTCGATGTTCTCTCATCCGTAGTCGAGAGTCTGCAAGCCAAGTTGCGTACAAGTGGCGGTGGTCGTGATCCCGCTTCGGTACTCGCCGCTTCCAACTCGTCGCTGAGTGGATCCTCGCATCACGGCATTGGCTTTCTCATCGCAGAACCGAATCCAGTTCCCGAGATTGAGGAAATGCGGCAAACACTCATCATCGCGACGTACAATCGCGAAATTGAGAAATTGCGTGAGTCTCGATCGGAGCTGTTTTACACAAACTGGATCGGCCGGATGGTGTTCGTAGTCGTGCACGGCGTGCTGTTCATGGCCCTGTACATTGCGTGGAAGGAGTTCGTCGCGGCAAACAAGAAGAGGGCGAGGGCCGCCACCGAAACCAATGAGATCAGTTTCTCAATGGAAGGCGTCGCGCTCAAGACGGCACTTCACGGCGTCTTACTCATAGGATTTGCACTCGCGTTTTACTTTCTGTACTTGAAGTTCGTGTACCCGATCAACGTGATACATGATGTCTCTGCGTCCCCAGCGGCTCCGGCCGCCCCGGCCTGATCGCGACGCGACCTCTCTGCGACCGCAGCGTTCATTTGTCGATAAGCGACGTGCGGTCGACGTAGCGATTAAACGCCAACGTTGTCGCCGTGAATGCAGGGGTCTGGTCCTCCGGTGGCACTCGGATCCCCGCCTCGTAGTCTCCCCCCTGTCTCGTCCCCCTCGCGCTCCGTGCGCGCGATAATGGGGGTACGGGAGGTCTTTCATGGCAGCGAAGAACAGCGTGAGCGGGAACGGTTCGGGTGAGGGCGACGCGGGTGGTGGGGCCGAGGTTCAGCGGTGGACCGCCGGGCGCAAGGCCGCCATCGTCCTCGACATCATCAAGGGCAAGTCCACACCCGCCGACGCCGCGAGGCTTCATGGCCTGACCGTCGCGGACGTCGAGTCGTGGGTCGACAAGTTCGTCGAGGGCGGCAAGGAAGGGCTTCGGGCCGTGCCGCGTGAACTCGAGGCCAAGTTCGAGGCCGAGCGCAAGGACCTGCTCGCCAAGGTCGGCGAGCTCACGCTCCAGGTGGACGCTTTCAAAAAAGGGACGAGATCCGCGTCGGCCCTGATGGGCGCGAGCGGTCAGGCCGCGAGCTTGTAACCCACGCCGTCGCCGCCATGCGGGCCGAGGGCAAGGCCGTCTCGGTCAGCAAGGTCTGAAGGTGGTTCGTCGTGCCGCGGTCCACCGCGTACACGCTGCCGCGGCAGAAGGTTGAACGCAAGGCGCCGGCGAAGGTGGGCGCGATCCCCGAGGGCTTCCTGCTCGGGCTGATCTACTCCACCATCCAGGAGTTCACCGCTTACGGCATCGGACAGGTCTGGTCGCACCTGAGGTTCACGCTCGAGATCCCTGTCAACAAGAAGCGGATCGCCCGCCTGATGCGTCGTGAGGGTTGGACGCTCAAAAAGCAGCGAAAGGGCGGCCGGCCGCGGGTGGATGTGCCGCGCTCGGTCGCCGAACGCCCGGATCAGCGTTGGGCGACCGACATCGCGCTGGTGCATTGCGGGATCGATGGCTGGTGCGCGTTCGTGCCCGTCATCGACTGCTGCACGCGCGAGATCCTCGGTTGGGAGCTTGATCGTTCGTGGCGTGCCAAGACCGCCGAGCGGGCCCTGGAAGCCGCGCTGCTCACCCGCTTCGGGTACACGCGCGGTGCACCCACGGGGCTGGTGCTGCGGCACGACAACGGTCTGGTGTTCGGCAGCCGCGGCTACGTCGCTTCCGTCCGCGACTACGGGTTGACCCAGGAGTACATCACGCCGTACACGCCGCAGGAGAACGGCCTGTGCGAGCGGTTCATCCGCACGATCAAGCAGGAGTGCGTGTGGCAGCACCGGTTCGAGAACGTCGATGAGGCGAGGCGTGTGATCGCTCGCTGGATCGAGTGGTACAACACGCGGCGGCCGCACTCGACGCTGGGCTACGCCTCGCCGCGCCAGGCGGCGGCGCGTCACCGCCAAGCTCAAGCCGCGGCGTAGCCGTAGCGCATCCGCTTCGTTGACCCCACAAACACGCCCCCCGAGCCCCGCCGTCGCCGTCGCGTCGCCGAC
>JBMOHX010000398.1:0-3708 GCA_049317625.1 Phycisphaerales bacterium | reverse complement strand
GATCGTCCTCTTCGGCACGGCTGCGTCACTCGCCGCGGCTCAGCAGCCCGAGTCACGGCCCCCGTTGCCTACGGCCGAAGTTGATGCGCCGGTCGATCCGGGGAAGTGGATGGACTCGGTTCGCGCGGCGTATCGCGGCACGCTGATCCACGAGCGACACACGATCACGGTGACTCCTCCGGGCGACGAGCCCGCGGCCTCTGCGGTTGTTATCACGCGCACGGTGCCGAGCGAGTCGGGGCCGCGGACGCTGATCCGGTTCGGACCCTTCGACGCCCTGCTCGAGCCGGGGAGAGTCGCCGTGGTGCACCGGCACAATGACAAAATCGTGTTCATCTCGCTCGGCGGCGAGGGGCTCGATCCGCTGCTCAACGCCGCGCCGAGCATCCCGCTCCCGCAGCTCGCGCTCATTCACTCGACGGGGCAACGCGCGGGTGCCGAACTGACCGAGCTCGGACGGCTGGGGCCCTGGTTCGGCGGGCTGACCGTTGAACAGGTCACGATCGGCGCGGACGGGCTTGCGTCGAGCGCGGTCGGGACATCCGACGGTGGCAAGCCCCGAGTGGTCCTGCAGGCCGACGAGAGCCGGCGGTTCACGAGTTTCAGTGCTCGGGTCCGCGCGACCGAGCCCGGCGGAGCGTGGGGACAGATCCGCATCGACTCCGTCGAGATCGACAAGGTACCGGTCCCGGAGTGGGATGAACTCGTCGCTGGCCGGGAGCCAGTTGAATCGCTTTCTCTGCTGCGGGCGGCCCCCAGCCCGGTTTCTGTCGGCGACGTCTTGCCGGGTCTGGGGCTGATGACGCGCTCGCTGGACGCCTGGGGGTTCGCGGATCAGCTCGCGGCCGGGCAACGGGCCGCGCCCGGTTCGCTCCAGATGTTCGCCGTGGTTCTATTTGATGCCGCCGATGCCGAAGCGGTCTCGGAGGGGGCCAGCGGGTGCCGGGCGGTGCAGCGGGCCGAGCAGCGGATGCGAAGGGAGAACGCGGTCGCGCAGACCCAGCTTCCCCATTTCAATCTCGTGCCCGTCGGAGTTGTTCCGGTGGACGATTTCAGGCGGGACGTCCTGACCCAGCGGCAGACCCGGTGGGCACAGACGGTGGGCGACCGGGGCCCGGCGGACGCGGTCTCGAACCAGGTGTGGTCGAGCAGTGGGCCCAAGACAATTGGCCGGTTTGTGCCGGGTTCTTCCGCGGCCGTGCTGATCGCGGACGCCTCGCTGCGGCTGGTGGCGATCCTTCCTCTGGACGGCCGGGCGGGTGACGAGGATGCGTTGGCCGGGGAGATCTGGCTGGCATTGACGTCCGAGTAACTTGCTTCCAAGGCCCGGGAGCGTCCTAATCTCTGCTGATGAGACAGGCACACGCCACCGCGGCGATTCTCTCGATCGGCGACGAGCTCACGCTCGGGCAGACGCTGGACACAAACTCCAAGTGGGTCTCGGAGCGGCTCGTCGAGTTCGGGATCGTCCCCGTTGAACACACGACCGTGCCAGACGATCTCGACGCGCAGGCCGCGGCGTTCAAGCGGTTGTCGGAGCGCGCCGAACTGGTGATCTGCACCGGTGGGCTCGGCCCCACCGCCGACGATCTGACCCGCGCAGCCCTCGCGGCGGCCCTCGGGTGCCCGCTGGTGGAAGATGAGATCGCCCTCGCTGGGATCGAGGCGTTCTTCGAGGCGCGGGGCCGGAGCATGCCCGTCAACAATCGAACCCAGGCCCAGCGACCCGCGATCGCGATGAGCCTCCCGAACCTCTGCGGGACGGCACCCGGCTTGGCCGCCACGTTTCCGAATCAGTGCGACGTCTTCTGCGTCCCCGGGCCGCCGAGCGAGCTGCGCTCGATGTTCCAGCACCAGGTGGTGCCGCGGCTGAGGCCCCGCGCGGGCGTGAACGTGCTCACGCGGTGCTTGCACTGCTTCGCGATCGGCGAATCCGAGCTCGCGCAGCGGCTGGGCTCGCTGATGGACCGCGATCGGAATCCGCTCGTGGGAACCACCGCGTCGGGCGGTGTGGTCTCATGCCGTATTCGTTACGAGGGCACAGAGGCGCTCGCGCACGCCTCGTCGCTGATGGCCGAGACCGAGCGTGAAGTGCGGGCTCGCGCGGGCTCGCACGTCTTCGGCTCCGACGGCCAGACGCTGCAGGAGGCGGTTGTGCTCGCGCTCACCAAACTGGGCGCGAAGCTCGGAACGGTGGAGAGTTGTACCGGTGGCTTGGTGTCGCGTCTGATCACCGATGTTCCGGGGTCATCCACCGTGTTCCGGGGCGGTTTAGTTTGTTACTCAAACGACCTCAAGGTGTCGCTCGCGGGTGTTGAAGAGTCGCTCCTGCGGCCGGACGGGCCGGGTGCCGTCAGCCCCGAGGTGGTGTCGGCGATGGCACGCGGCGGTCTGGAGCGGCTTGGGGCGGACATCTGCATCGCGGTCACTGGTATCGCGGGACCGGGTGGTGCCGTTCCGAGTCGGGGGGACTCTCCCGCAAAGCCCGTTGGGTTGGTGTTCGTCGGGGTCGCGATGCGACCGGAGCTCGCCGCGAAGATCGGTGCCGCCGAACTCGATACCCGGGCGTTCCGGCACATGGACGACCGGGTTGCCGTGCGAGAATGGTCGGCCAAGTGCGGCTTGGCGATGGTCTGGTTCGCGCTCACGGGGGCCCAGGGCGTACGAATGCTCCGCCAGATCGAATGGCCACCGGCCAGCAAACTATGATCTACTGGTGGGGGGCGGAGATGGCCGCCCCTCAAGCAACAGGTCTGCTGGAAGGCGGGGTGGCGTGTCTGAAACCCAAGAACTGGATGCGACGCTCGAGCGGGCCCTGAGCGGGGACCGTGACGCCGTCGTGGCGTTGCTAGAGGCCTTGGCACCGCGCGTCCGTGGCCGGCTCGCGGCGAAGATCACGGGTGGCTACCAGTCGATGATCGACGTGGACGACGTGATGCAGATCACGTACCTCGAGGCCTTCCTGAAGCTGAAGCGGTTCACCAAGGGCGACTCTTCGGCGTTCTTGGCTTGGCTGACCCGACTGGCGGAGAACAACCTCATCGACGCCATCCGTGCGATCGACGCCGCGAAACGACCGGGGCCGAAGAACCGGATCGAGGTCGGGCGCGGCCGCGAGGACTCGATGGCGGCGCTGGTCGATCTGCTGGGCATCACCAACACGACCCCGAGCGTGGTGGGGATGAAGGGAGAGGCGGGAGACCTGCTGGAACAGTCCATCAACGCGCTCCCCGCCGACTACGCGAAGGTGGTGCGGATGTACGACCTTGCCGGGAAGAGCGCGGCGGAGGTGGCGCGGGAGCTGGGCCGGTCGGAAGGGGCCGTGTTCATGCTGCGGGCCCGAGCGCATGACCGGTTGAAGGAGCTCCTCGGGCCGTCCGCGCGATTTTTCTCGACCGGTGGTTCGTGAGTACCGGGTCCGGCCTCCGTTTACACTGCACGGAGCCCCCGCGACCGGATTCGTCTACTTGGACGCCTGCTCATGACCGCTGACCCCAAAGACCCACCCGATGCCAGCGGAACCCCAGACCCGGGGTCGGCACCAACCTCGGACCCGGGTGCTGCGGCCGCTCCGAGTTCGAAGCGCGATCGGGACCTGATCGAAGCGGCGATCCAGAACGTGACCCCGTTCGAGGCCACGCCCGCGTTCGACGGCGACCTTCCGCCCGCGGACACGTTCCCCGGGTACGACCTGATCCGCGAGATCCA
>JBMOHX010000397.1:0-3715 GCA_049317625.1 Phycisphaerales bacterium | reverse complement strand
GCGCAACCGAACCTGCGCCGTACATGCGCTGGATTTGGGATGAAGCCGCTCTAGTCCGGCGGTCTACGCGGCGAGCGAGCCCCCGCCGCGGTTGAGCCAGCGCGCGCAGGTCCTGATCAGCGTCGCTCGATCGATGGGCTTGGTCATGTAGTCGTCGCACCCGGCCGCGAGACACCGCTCACGGTCGCCCGCCATCGCGTGGGCCGTGAGCGCCACGATCGGCTTGGAGAATCCCAGAGCCCGGAGCTCGCCGGTGGCTGTATACCCGTCCATCTCGGGCATCTGCATGTCCATCAGCACGATGTCGAACGGTGCCGGCGAGCGTTCGGCGAGCATGGCCGACTCCAGCGCGATCCGGCCGTTGGCCGCGACCATGACGTCCGCTCCGGCCTTGCGGAGATGATGAGCAATGAGCCGCTGGTTGTCCGGTCCGTCCTCCGCGAGAAGGACGCGGGCCTCGAGCCGCTGCGGAGCATCCTCCGCGCGTGCGGCGCCGGCCACCGGCTCCGCGCTCGCCTCGTCCGGGTGCAGCATCGTTGCCCCGACCAGGCTGCCCGGGTCGATGGTGAGCGTGAAGGTGCTGCCCGCACCCTCGGTGCTCGTCACCCCGATCTCGCCGCCGAGCAGGCCCGCGAGCCTTCGCGCGATGGCGAGCCCAAGCCCGGTGCCCCCGTAGCGCCGGCTCATCGTCTCGTCCGCCTGGCTGAAGGGCTGGAAGAGGCGTCCGAGCTGGTCGGGAGTGAGCCCGATTCCGGTGTCCGACACGGCGATTTGCAACCGAGGCGATCCTTCCGCGATCAGCTTGACGCCGACGGTGACGCCGCCGGTCTCGGTGAACTTCACCGCGTTGCCGATGAGGTTCATGAGAATCTGGCGGAGGCGTTTGGAGTCCGTCTTCACGTACCTCGGGACGGCACCCTCGTACCTCACCGTCAGCGCGATCCCCTTGCTCTCGGCGCGGGCCCGCATCAGGTCCGCGACGTCGCTGACGGTGCCCGGGAGATCTGTCGGCTCGATCGAAACCGAGAACCGCCCCGCCTCGATCTTCGAGATGTCCAGGATGTCGTTCAGGATCGAGAGGAGGTGGTCGCCGCTGCGGCGGACCGTGAGCACCGCGCCGCGCCGATCTTCCTCGCTCAGCCCCGCGTCCAGCAGGAGGTCGGCGTAGCCGAGGATCGCGGTCATCGGAGTGCGGATCTCGTGGCTCATGTTCGCGAGGAAGTCGCTCTTGGCCCGGCTGGCCGCCTCCGCGCGGACCACGGCCCTTTCAAGCTCCTTCGACCTGTTCTCGAGCTCGCGCGTCCGCTCGAGCACCTGGTCGTGCAGCGTGTCGTTCATCGTCCGCATCCGCTCGTCGCGGTCGCGCACGCTCAGCCGCATCGCGTCGAACGCCTGCGTCAGCAGCCCGATCTCGTCGTTCCGCGGATCGCTCACACCGTTCTCGAGATCGCCCGCGGCGATCCGCTCCGACGCCGCGGCCAGCGTGCTGATCCGGCGCGCCCACCTGCCGGCGACCAACCACACGAGCGGCGTTGCGGCCAATGCCACCGCGCCGAACAGCATCGCCAGCGCGGTGGTCCGGTACCGCATCGACTCCAGAAGCCGATCGGTCGAGAGCCCCACGATCGCCCTGCCCAGATCCCCGCCCGCGGCGGGCGCCTCTCCCCCGTCCAGCAATCCGATGTCGTCCCCCGCGCGAGAGAGCGGCTCGACCCTCGCTGCCGCCACGCACACACCCCCGAAGACCAGAGCGCGATCGGAAAGCCCCGCCACCCCGACTCCCGCCACAACCTGTTCCCACGTCGCGGGGTCGCGGAGCGTCTTGGACGCGGGCTTCCCGTTCCCGTCGGTGATCACGACGAACGAGACCTCCGGATCCGCCATCAGGTCTTTCGACAGGCGCTCCAGCTCGACAGCATCCCCTGAGAACAGCGCGACCCGGCTCGCGATGGCGAGCCCCCGCGCCGCCGAAGCGGTCGCCCGTCCGTGGTCCGCGTAGCTCTGCGAACGCATCGAGGCGATCGCGCCCGCGGCGCTCGAGAGCAGCGCAACGCCCAGTACGCCCAGCACGGTCAGCGTCGCTTTCGCGCGGAGCGTGAGTGGAGACCGGGTTGGAGGCGGGCTATTTGCCAAAGGTGTCATCCGCCTTTCCGAGCAGATCGTCCGGGAGCTCAAACCCCAAGCGCTCCGCCACCAGCGTGTTCACCGCGACCCTCACCTTTGGTCCTTCGCGGATCGGCGCGTCCCCCGCCGCGGCCGCCGAGGCGGCCTCGACCGCCAGGGCCCCCGCGCGATCTCCCTGGTCCTCCGGTCGGACCCCCACGCCGACGATCGCTCCCGCTCGCACCAGCTGCGTCGAGAACCCGAAGACCGGGACCTTCGCCGCGATCGCTTCCTTGAGCAACGCCTGCACGGTCGTGCTGTTGAACACGCTGGAATCCGCGGCGGTCCAGAGCACGTCGGGCTGACTGGCGATCAGCTGGCGGATCGCGTCCGCCACCGAGGTCTCGTGATCGACATCGATCGCGACCACGCTCATGCCATCCGGGAGTGCGCCCTCGAGCTGCGCTTTGAGCGCCGCGGACCTCGCCCCGGAGGACCTGTATATCACCCCGACCCGCCGCGCTTTGGGCAGAGCCTGCGTGAGCAGCTTGACCTGCTCCGCGATGGGTACGTCCGTCACGACGCCCCGGGTTGACTTGCGGCCCGCGGACAGCTCCCTTGAATCCGACGACATGCAGTAGACGACCCGCACGCCCTCGGGCGCTTCCTTGTGGAGACGAAGCGCCGCCTCCGTACCGACCGCGATCAGCACTTCGCCGGGAGCCACGCTAGAGAGACGCTCGTTGGTGAGCTCGGCGTTCGACACCCGCGTCGCGGTCAGGCTGTTCCGCGTCAGCGTGCGGTCCACCGCGTCGGCCGCGGTGGCGTACGGGGCCTGATCGCCCGAGATCACGATCGTGACCTTGGTTCCCGCGTGGTCACGAGCGCCCGCGCTCGCCGCGAGCATCAGCAGCGCGGCGAGAACCGGCAGAAGCGCGACCCGGAGATGGAAGACCCCGCGGAACATCCGTTGCCTGCGCTCCGATCAGTACGTGACGCGGAAGGTGATGAATGCGGTGCGGCCGGGCACCTCGTGAGGGGACAACTGCCCTGCCTGCTGCGCGAGGAGTTCGGTGTCGTCAAAGATGTCGGAGACTCCCACGGTCAGCTCCGCGCGGGGGCAGAAGACTTTCGTGAGCGCGAGGTCGACGCGGTGGCTCGTGTCGACCGGGAGGCTGCTGTTGGGTGTGTTTTCAGTGGTGGAGGTGTACAGGTAGGTGGCGTTGAGCGTGATCGAGTCGGTCGCGAACCAACGGGCGGTGGTCCCGAGTTTGTATTCAGCGGGCCGGAACGAGCGCAGGGCTTGCGTGGGGCCCGCGTCGGGGTCCAGAGCGTTGTAGGCGAACCACGAGCTCAAACGCCCCTTCGAACCGTCCCACGCGATCTCGCTCTCGAAGCCGTACGCGTCGGCCCCATCCAGGTTGTCCACGCCGTAGAACGCGCGACCCAAGCCCAAGGGGTCGGAGAACTCCAGCGTCCCGATCATGCGTTCGTAGCGCGCGTAGTACGTCGTCGCGTTCAGCGTGATGCCTTTGGAAAGGACCGCCGTGTACCCCAGCTCTCCGTAGTAGACCTCTTCGTTGGACAGCCCCTCTGGCCGCAGGACGTTGAT